>DCFS01000060.1:0-46997 GCA_002319875.1 Treponema sp. UBA1798
TTCATGTCAGGAGTTACCCGTCCTGCGTTAATAGCATCTTCAAGATACTGCAGGGCCACGACTTTATTATCCCTCTCGTCAGAATTGGAAAGTTCTGTAATTACAACATCTTCCACACTGCTTAGATATTCACTTTCCACAGATGTTTCTGATTTTCCGCCTGGTGTTGTTTTATTCTGAACATCTGCCCCGGATGTTTTCTGAACCTGTTGTTGTGCGAATATACCTGCACTAAAAAATACACAGCAGACGAATCCGCATGCTGTCCCTGATAATTTCATAATATCCTCCTGATCAGGATTTATATCAAAACATGAAAATTACATAGATATTTTCAATCATGTACCGATTCTGTATCGGCATATATTAATAAACTATAAAACATATTAATGAAAAAATCAACTTTCCAGAGGAGGTAAATGTAGCATCCATTTACCATCGATTTTTACAAAATTGTAATAGATTATATCCGTATCTCCTTTTACCTGTACGGCCTTTACTGATGTATCAGAGATGTAACGTATCTCATCGACAACCCGGCCGGCCCGTGACGGAATAAATACAAATTTAAAATAGTCCTGAAGAGACCCCAGTGAAATCCCTTTGATCGGCAGCCGTTCAGCAGCTTTGTGCAATTTTTTTGGATCGTTCCAATAGGCCAGTGAATCTGGCTCTATATATGTCCGCCATTTTCCGTAATCGACATTTTTCATTATAATAGCAAGCTGATCGATAATATCGAGGATTTGTTTTTTATCTTCCTGAAAAATATCTTTCGTAATGGTAGACCCCTGCTGAAGTGCACTCGTTGACCTGGCATATTCATCTTCATTTTCAGGAGTTTTAACAACCGGGGCAGGTTCCGGAACGGCCACCGGTATCTCTGGTACGGGAACAGACGGTTGTTTTTCTGGCTCTTTTCCTGTTGAAAGACATGATGTCAATACTACTGCCATAATATAAAAAACACCGATATAATAACCATGTTTTATCATGAAATAATGATACTACGCTTGAGCGTTTTCGTCAAACCTGTTACTATGAAATTATGACAACAGCAGTGCTTCCCGGGTCTTTTGATCCGGTAACATACGGGCATCTCAGCATTATCAAAAGGGCGAGCAGGCTTTTTGATTCGGTTGATGTGGTTATAGCGGTGAATCCTGATAAAAAATATCTTTTCAGTGCGGAAGAACGGATTTCCATGATGGAAATCCTGGTAAAGGACTATCGTAATGTTATAGTACATACCTGTGATTATCTTATTGTGGATTATGCCAGAAAAACAGGTGCAAAGGTCCTGCTGCGCGGAATACGCAATATAAATGATTTTGCCTATGAATTCGATCTTTCACTTATGAATCATTCACTTAATTCCGAAGTTGATACACTGTTTATTCCGACGGAACAACGGTATGTTATTGTGAAATCAAGTTCCATTAAAGAGCTTGCCCAGTTTGGAGGCGATCTTTCCGGTATGGTTCCTCCTATAGTAGCCGACGCCCTGCACAGAAAATATACTTCAGGAAACTAGTGTTTCAAAACATGATAATGTTTTTGTGACATTTTTTTAAAAAATGTTTGACAAAAATTTTAAATTTGTTATAATGCATTGACACTCTGGTTATTTCTGTTGTACTATTGCTTTGTTATATCGGTAATAAAATACTTATAGCGAGGTTTATATATGGCAGTACCTAGAGCGAAAACTTCTAAAGCCGTTACGCGGAGACGTAGGGGTGTTAATATGCATTTGGATGCTCCGCAACTTGTAGAATGCGGCAATTGCGGCAATTTGGTGCAGCAGCATCATGTATGCCCGAAATGCGGCTTCTATCGCGGTCGCCAGGTTATTACACCTGAAAGCAACGGCTAATTTTACCAGGAGATTGAAATGGACGAATTGTTTAGCAAAATCCAGAAACTCATTGCAGAAAAACTGGAAATTGAAGAAAGCAAGATTACAATGGATTCTTCTTTCCGTGGTGATCTTGGCGCAGACAGCCTTGATACGTATGAGCTTGTCTATGCTATAGAGGAAGAGTTAAAAGTAACAATTCCTGATGAAAAAGCAAATGAATTTGAAACAGTGCGTGATGCATACGATTTCATCAAATCAGAATTGGCAAAACAGGGCAAGTAAGTCCTGTCTTCAGTTTCATTTCTGAAAAACACAGGTTATGGCTGTTTCAGGTCGTGCCTGTGTTTTTTTTTATTTAAATCCCTGGCTGGTGAATAAAATGCAGACATTGAAATATTTCTTTTATGGCAAGAAGACTCTTTCACCCAAAAGGGTTGAAGAATTGTATGCCTTTTGCAAGCCGTTGAATTTGAAATTCAAGAATTTTGAATTACTTGATCTTGCGTTTCATCATCGTTCTTATTCTAATGAAAACGTCGAACATAAGCGTTATAATAACGAACGGCTTGAATTTCTTGGAGACTCTGTTTTGGGAATGGCTACGGCTGCTTTCCTTTATGAAGATATGCAGGAAAATCCTGAAGGTGATCTTGCAAAAATAAAATCGGTCGTTGTATCAGAAAAAACTCTGGCACCAATAGCCGTCAGCTTTGGCATTGATAAAATGCTCATTCTTGGTCATGGTGAGGAAATGAGCGGAGGCCGTTCAAAACCTGCAATACTTGCTGATTGTATGGAGGCCGTAATAGGAGCCTATTACCTTGATTCGGGATATAGTCCCGCTGAAAAATATATACTTTCTTTTATCATACCGGAGATACGGAATGTACAGCAGAATCGAGGTGTAAAAGATTATAAAACAATGTTACAGGAGCTGTGCCAAAAGAAGTATAAGACCTGCCCGGAATATGAACTGCTGGGGATAAGTGGCCCTGACCATGATCAGACATTTAATGTATGTGTACATTTACAGGGATTAACCTACGGGCCTGCCGCTGGAAAAAGTAAAAAGCAGGCGGAACAGAATTCCGCACAGGAAGCGTGGATTGCATTGACTGGTTTTCCGGATTAGACTTATTACTACATAATGGTTCTTGCGACAACGTTGATGACATTGCCTGTTGCCGTTTTTAAATTGACACAAGTCCCGGAACTGTCCGTTTTGTGTCATTGTAATTGATAAATATTTTCAGTTTTTCTTCTGTTTATAGCGTCACGGATAAATATCTTTCTACTTGATCATCCGGGTATAATATCTGAATATTGCGTAGCCGGTAATATGAAGAATTTATATCTTCAACGCTGCTATTACCTTATTCCGTTAGATATGCACTATACAAATATCTAAAATTATTATAGTAATCTATCTGGTAAAAGAATATGGATGTACAAAAGGTTACTGTCTCTCAAAAAAAGAATGAACTTGAAACTGCAAAAGAGGGATTGCTGGAGCGTCTTCGAAAATGGACTGAAAATCAGGGTGTGATGAAAACAGCTGTTGAGGGCTTGGTGTTTGTCAGACATGATTCAATTGGTACTCAAAATTTATATATGCAGGAGCCAGGTATCTGCCTTGTTGCACAGCGAAGCAAGCGGCTGCTGCTTGGTGGAGAATGTTTTGAATATGATGCAAACCACTATCTTATAACGGCAATGGATGTCCCGGTAATTGCAGAAATTACCGGTGCAAGCAAAGATGAACCATATCTGGGACTTACCCTTAAAATAGACAGGGCAGTCATTACACAATTAATGGCTGACAGCAGTCTTCCCCCTGTTAAGCGCGCTCCAGCTGTTCCCGTGATGACGGTGAGTGAACTGACACTTCCATTGTTATCGGCATTGTTGCGATTGATAGATCTTCTTGAAGAACCTGAATCCATACCGGTTTTAGCTGCAGCAATTAAGAGAGAAATCTTTTACCGTTTGCTGGTAAACGAGCAGGGACCTCAACTCAGACAGATCTGTATAACAGGAAGCTATGGATATCAGATCGGACTTGCCGTCGGCTGGCTGAAAAAAAATTTTGCCGAATCACTTCGTATAGAAGATCTTGCAAAGCTGTGCAATATGAGCATTTCTTCTTTTCATCACAATTTTAAGGCTCTTACCGCTATGAGCCCACTGCAATATCAGAAGATGATCCGATTGCAGGAGGCACGCAACCTGATGCTGGCGGAACATTATGATGCAGCGGAAGCAGCTTTTAAAGTCGGCTATGAAAGTCCTTCTCAGTTCAGCAGGGAATACAGCCGGTTTTTTAAAACTACTCCTGTCAATGACATAAAGATGTTAAAAAAGACCTCGAAATAAAATTCACTGTTCCCGGTTTAAGTACTTTCTTGGGCATATAGGGGATATAATCCCTGCTGTAATACTTTTAGAGAACACAACCGCGGCCTGCAGCGGTTGTGTTCTCCAGGAAAGAAATTACTTGAAAAAAACTTCCCTTTATGTATGGTGAATCTTAACACACCGTATTTGCAGGATCAGACAATAATATAGCAGAATTATTATACCCGGCGAATTGGGTGTTCAATATAATTATAACAGAAAAGCTGATAGAAAGTATTTCAGGAATGTAAATGGTTTCTGAGGTGACATTCAAAATATGCCGATCGATATCGCTGCTGCCGGTGGAACGATGTGGATCCAAAACAGAAGATGGATAGCCTTTTTTCCCTGATAGGGGGCAGAAGGTGCCTGTATTCCGGGATTTATACCGGCTGCCCTGCCGGGAATCGGGTCTTTCAACATTGTTTTTTTATAATTTATCTTAAATATTTAATGCAGGAGAATAAATGATGACTAAAAAACTGGGATTCGGTTTTATGCGCTTACCGCTTGCAGATAAAAACGATCAGTCAAACGTCGATTCCGGACAGGTTAATAAAATGGTTGATCTGTTTATGGCTAGAGGATTTACCTACTTCGATACCGCCTATATGTACCATAACTATAAAAGTGAAACCATTTTAAGAGAGTCGCTTGTAAAGCGGTTCCCGCGTGATTCCTTTACAGTTGCAACAAAAATGCCGACCATGTTTTTGAAAGGAACAGAATATCATGAACGTCTGTTTAACGAGCAGCTGGAAAAAAGCGGGGTTGACTATTTTGATTATTACCTGTTACATGCACTTAATAGTAAAAACTATGTAACTGCACAACAATTGGGAACTTTCGGGTATGTCGCACGGAAAAAAACTGAGGGCAAAATCAGAAAAACAGGGTTTTCTTATCACGATAATCCGGAACTGCTCGACCGTATACTTACTGAACATCCGGAAGTAGACTTCGTTCAGCTCCAGATCAATTATCTAGACTGGGAGAATCAGGGAATTCAGTCACGGCATTGCTATGAAACGGCCGTCAAGCATGGAAAACCGGTCGCCGTTATGGAGCCGGTTAAGGGGGGAATGCTTGCAGAACTTCCGGGAAAAGCCACGGCTCTCCTTAAATCCGTTCATCCTGACTGGTCGACTGCCTCATGGGCTATCCGTTTTGCGGCAAGCTGCAAAGGTGTCATGATGGTATTAAGCGGAATGTCCTCTGTAGGGCAGCTTGATGAAAACACTTCATCCATGGAAAATTTTGTTCCCCTTACACAAGAGGAACTCACTGTTTTATGGAAAGCTGTCGATATCATTAATGAATCAACAGCAATTCCTTGTACCGCGTGCAGGTATTGCGTAGAAGGGTGTCCTGAAAAGATTCCGATTCCTGCATATTTTGCACTGTACAATACTGAAAAAAGATCTGAAAGTTCAGGATTTTCGACTCAACAGTTATATTACAATAATTATATACTATCAAATGGTAAAGCATCCGACTGTATTGGATGCGGACATTGTGAAACCTGTTGTCCCCAGCATTTACCTGTTACAAGATATCTGAAAGATGTTACCGCGATTTTTGAAAAAAATGCATAAGTATATCTGCCTGTTTTCAATAAAATTTTGCTGCAGTGCTCTTTTTGTACTGTTTTTACGGAGTACTATTCCTGCTGCGATCTTTGCAGAGCCGGCAGAAATTCCGGTGTTCAGACAGGCATATCCCGATCTGTCATTCCAGACTGTGTATGATACAGTACTTCAGGACTGGAAAATTGATATAACGACCGTATATAATGGCCGACATTTCATACTGTACTGGGACGACGGAAGAATGATTCCCCCGGAAGCACGCAAACAGGAGAAAACATACTGGCCGTTGCTGTACCGGTATGCGGATACGATTCCCGATCCGGCAGCATTTACACCAGCACAGATCGAACAGATACGGAAATTCAGTTCAACGGAAAACAGACGGAACGGTGCATCCACGCCGCTTTTTTTCTTTGACAGCGTGTATGATGCAGCTTCCCGTACAGAAACGGAACGGCATCTTTCGCAGGTTACGTTTCTCGGAAAACAGATTTCCGTTCATGAAAAAATCACGGGACCTCTGCACCGCGTCCAGAATAAAATATATAATCTTGCCGCATCGGATCCTGAGGTACAGTTGTTTATAACTTCCATCTCGCAGGCAGACGGATATTACTGGAGGGATATACGCGATAGAACAACGCGATCTTTTCACAGTTATGGGCTGGCTATCGATCTGTTGCCGGATGGATGGAAGTCAAAAATACTGTACTGGGGCTGGCAGAAACAGCGCGATCCTGTCAACTGGATGCTGACACCGCTTTCAAAACGCTGGATGCCGCCGGAATCTGTCATACAGATTTTCGAGTCAGAAGGATTTATCTGGGGCGGAAAATGGGGAATCTGGGATAATATGCATTTCGAGTATCGTCCCGAACTGATTCTGTACAGAAATATACCATACAGGTAACAGCGATACTCAGGAAAAACAGAATAGATAATCATGAAAAATAAAAAAGAAACAATCAGACAGGTATATGATCTGTGTAAACAGCCCCTCCCGGAAACGGCATCGCTATGTGTCTATGACACCGGCCGACTGATTTTCTCAAGTAAGGGAAAATGGCTGATGCCGCTTTTTGATTGTGAACGTTTTCTCTCCGGCTATTCAGCTTCCGGGATGCAATTGAGTGCTCACGATACTGCAGCCGGTAAAGCCGCTGTTGTCCTTATGGTCCGTATGGGAATAAAAAGAATACATGCGGATCTTGTAAGCAACTGTGCCAGAACATATATTGACAGCCTGAATAAAACAGGTTCAGTAAACCTGATATTTACATGGAACAAAATTGTTCCCCGTCTTTTTTGCGAAACCGAAGATCAGCTTGAATCTATGTCCGATATCGATGCTATGTATGCAGCGTTGCGTTCCCGGGCTCATTTGGACAAAGAAGTCTCTACCCGAGGTGAAACAGCCTTCGGGCAGTTACAGTAAACATACTATCATTTATGATAGTATAGTATTATAGAGAACATTTATATGGTGAATAACAGTCTGTATAAAAAGAGATATCCATACATAATCCTCTCTGAATTTGTACCCGTTATTTTGTTTTTCTGCCTTTTCATTCAGTCGGCCGAAGCGCAGTCTGGCGTGCGGCAGCCGCGTTTAAATGCTGACCCGGAAATCATCTCTTTATCACAGAATCTGAATCTTTCGGATTGGCATTCGCTTTTTCTGACAGCTTATTGCCTTTCAGGCGCTTCCGGCGGGGAAGACGTTCTGCATTCTTTTATTCCTGTTGCTGAGAAACTTTCAGCCATTACGGTGCACATGGATGAACGCAGAAAAGCGGAATCGGTACTGCAATTTATGCACGGCCAAATTCTCCATAAATATGTAGAACAACAAACTGGAATTGACGTTCTTCTGGCTACAGGGCAGTATAACTGTGTATCATCAGCAGTACTATATACGATACTTGGAACTGCAGTAGGACTTGATGTTGAAGGTGTGCAGACATCCGATCATGCATTTTGTTCTGTAAAAATTGGAAACAGTCTGGCAGATGTTGAAACAACAAACATGTATGGATTCGACCCCGGAAGCAGAAAAGATTTCCATGATTATTTCGGAAAAATAACAGGTTTTGCGTATGTGCCTCCGGGAAATTACCATGATAGAACTGCCATAAACCGCAAAGTACTGTTTTCTCTTATAATATCAAACCGGATTGCACAAATGGAAAGGTCTGGACATTATGATGATGCAGTCGGCCTTAGTATTGACAGATGGGTTTTCCTGGGGAATGATTCTACTTCAGCTTTTAACGAAGCGGTAGGGGAAATGGTAAATTACGGAGCTCAGCTGGTTAAAACGGGAAATGAAGAGCAGGCGCTTGTCTGGTCCGACGAAATTATCAGGAACTATGGTCCGTATCCGAGACAGACAGAGTTTATATCGTATGCAGTAAGTTCACTTATTGCAAAATTACTTCGGCAGAATAAAATCGGTACGGCACGTTTCCGATTGGAGTCTCTTCGTCCTCAGCTGGATACAACAACTGCAGAAAACCTGGCCGCTGCGGTATCGGATGCTGAATTAGTTGCTGCTTTGAACAAAGTTGAAAAAGATAATAACGAGGCAGTTTTTTTGCATACATTGAACGATGCCAGACTGACTGGAACCATTCCGGAAAAACGTATCCGGGATATAGAAATAGCGTGGTATCTTTACCGGATAGATTATATTGCACACGCTGACGGGTGGAAAGCTGCATATATCGCTGCAGTCCGGATTCTTATGACAGCCGGCATCGACAGCCGTCTGGAAAATGCACGTATTGTATGCCGATCAAATTATATCACGGATTTGTATAATGAAGCGGCGGCGGCATACAATAACGGACAATACAATAAGGCTCATGCTGTAACAGAATCTGCTATTGCTGAGTTTCCTGAAGTGCAGGCATTCCAGACACTCATGGAAAATATCAAACAGGCGCTCGATAAGGATAGTATACAAAGGTAATGTATACTATCCTTATCGCCAGAAAGTTGCAGCCTGTCATTTTGAAACCGGCATGCTTTGTTCCAGCAGGAATTATTATACTATCTGTTGTTCTTGTCCCTTGTCACACGGATATGCCGTTTGCCGCAAGCCATGTTTTCAGAGCCTGCTGAGACGAGCCGGCGCTGGAACCGCAGATTGCAAGTCCCTCTGCGACATGTGCCTGGGAACAGATCTTTTTTATATCACGTTCGCTTGCCCCATTGCTATCAATATCTTTGCCATATAAGTTTCCTGTCTGTACCAACCCCATAGCCTGTTTAGATCAGGGGATTCTCAGAGAGATATTCGGTAAGTTACATTCTTTTTTCCTTCATGTATCTTATCCATAAATAATCACTTCATTATTTGTACTAAAATGCTTACAGGCACATTCTGAAGATCTTTTCGATATCCTCAGCAGCCAGCGGCTGGAACGCATACATGGTTCCTCCCTGTACGGCTTTTTCTGCCATAATCTTAAAATTACTGGAGTCGATGCCGATTTCCGTAAGCGTACTCTGCAGCCTAAGTGTATGAAACAGGAAATCTTTTACCATTTCAATGCTTTTCTTTGCAACTTCCATCTGTGGAAGAGTGGCACCGATACCGAACACATTCACCCCGAACTGATAGAACTTACTGACCGTTTTATCATTCAAGGTGTATTCCATCCAGCGCGGAGTCAGAATAGCGAGTCCCAGACCGTGAGTTATGTCGTAAAATGCGGATAACTCATGTTCCATAGGATGGCAGCTCCATGCCTGATGTTTCCCGCCGTCGACAAATCCGTTGATGGCCCAGGAACCCGTCCACATAAGATTTGCGCGCGCTTCATAATTTTCAGGTTCCTTGATGGCAACTGGCGCATAGTTGATGACCGTCTTCATCAGCACTTCCATAAAACCGTCGAGCATCTGCAAATCCTGATCCATATTGAAATATACTTCCATAATGTGGGAAAGCATATCTGCCGCACCGCATGCCGTCTGATGTGCGTTCACCGTATAGGTGTTTGCCGGATCAAGAAACGACACCTTCGGCTGCATCAGCGGAAAAATCAAACCGAGTTTCTCTTTTGTTTCAGGGTTACTGATAACACCTCCCGCATCCATCTCGGAACCTGTTGCGGCAAGCGTAAGTACTGTAATAACAGGCAGGCACTTTTCCACCGGCACTTTCTGCAGCAGGATGTCCCATGCGTCTCCGTCGTAGTATGTCGCGGCTCCTATATACTTGGTGCAGTCTATGACCGAACCGCCGCCGACTGCAAGCAGTACGTCGATCTGTTCTTTCTTGCAGATGTCCGCGCCGGCATTAACCGAACTGACCCGCGGATTGGGATCTATTCCGCCCAGTTCAAATAATTCAAGACCTGCCTTTTTTATTTCCGCCACGACTCTGTCATAAAGTCCTGTCCTTTTAATGGAACCGCCGCCGTAGGTTAAAAGGACCTTTTTCCCGTATTTTTTTAATTCGGGTCCAAGATTTTCCAACTGGTTTGTACCAAAATAAACACGGGTCGGAATGTCATAAACGAAACTGTTCATAAGAATCTCCTTCACAGAAAATTTGTCTTACTGCTTTACGGTCATTGATTTCCTGCCGTTAAAATACGTCTTCGAATTTAGTCAAAGTTACTGGAGACAAGCTCGAAAAAATCCATTAGTTTTTCAATCTGCCAGCGTAAATCATGTTATTGTACACCGCAGCAGGATTATCTGTCTGTATTATAGTAACAAATCAGATTGTTCCACGTGTATAGTATTTCTGCTTTTTTCTTGCCTGATTCTCTTCAGATGCAATTTTTTTTCTTTATTGTATTTTTCCATGATTGGGGATACATAGATACTACTAATAGTATACAGGAGGAATTTTACCGGTAAACCTGCTTCCTGTTATCTGAAATCCGCATAGAATGACGTACAGAGTTTTTTATGGTAAAAATTAGTAACATATAGAAGGTATTGATTTCTTATCACATAGACATTTTATAGACATAACTTTTTATATTGGAAATATATATTTACTGCCACCGGTTGGAATCGAACCAACGACACAAGGATTTTCAGTCCTTTGCTCTACCAACTGAGCTACAGCGGCGCGACATAAAGGACTATATACTTTCATAAGAAAAAAGTCAACAGGGGAAAAATATTTTTTAGTTTCTGCAACCCTTGTTAGTTACACTTTAAATGCTTATAATATTGATATGAACTGGCTACTGATAAAATCAGATATACAGGTAAAGTCAGGTATGCCTTTACTTTCGGAAATGATTTTGATGAAGCATAAAATAGTGCCACAAGTAGTTAATGCCGGTAGGTCATTGATGCCAGATGCACTGCCTGAATATTACAAAATACTTTCCACTGCCACACATGTGATTATTGCTGACGATGAATTTGCAACTGATAATGTCCACTTTCCTGAACAGTCCAGAAACCAGAATTTTTTACTTGGCTTTTTACTGGGCAAGGAAATTCCTGTTTTTTCGGTAACAGTAAAGACTTCAAAAATGCTGGCTGAAAATGTCAGATTTTTTGAGACAGAAGAAGAAATGGCCTGTGCACTTAATGCCAGTTTTAATTCTTTGCTCGAAGCTGAAACCCGTGTAAATGCGCTGAATCAGCTTATGTGTGGTGGAATTCCGTTTACAGCGGGCAGCTTTGCTCATTATATTGAAAAAGGCAGGTATGATATATGCCAGTTGTTTTTTCTTGCCGGGATGGATGTCAATACCCGTGACGAAGAAGGTACTCCGATGCTGAGTATAGCGACCCGATCTGAACATCCCGATATTGTAAAGTGGCTTATCGAAAAAGGGGCTGATATAAACGCTGTTTCAAAAGACAGAGGCTATTCTGCAGTTATGGATGCGGTATGGAAGAAAAATTCTGAATTAACCGGGCTGTTTATTTCTCATGGGGCAGACCTGTCGTTTGTTAGTAAAGAAGGTCAGTCTATCTTTGTTCTTGCAGTTGGGATAGGGGATCCTGGAATATGCAAAATGCTGGCTGAAAATGGTGCAGACCCGAGTATAAAAGATTCTATGGGAATGTCCGCATATGAATATGCGAAATTGTTTAAGAAAGATGATATTATAACGGTACTGGAAAAATATTATAAGGAATGATAAAAGAGTTATGCATACAGTTGTTTTTACTGGTGGTGGAACCGGCGGACATATCTATCCGGGACTTGCCGTTGCGGATGAATTGAAAATACAGGCGGAGAAGAACGCAGATGTTATTCGGATTGTGTGGCTTGGTTCATCTTCCGGTATGGATAGAAATATACTTGGACAAAAGACTTTATCCGGAACTCATACCACTATTGATGGATTTTATGGTATCCCGTCAGGAAGGTTCCGCCGGTATTTTTCGTTGAAAAATCTGACTGATATTTTCAGGATATTTGGTGGTTTTGTTGTTTCATTCTTTATATTGTTTAAATACAAGCCTGACCTCCTTTTTTCAAAGGGTGGTTTCGTAAGCGTTCCGCCGTGTCTGGCTGCCAGACTGCTCAGAATTCCGGTGTATACCCACGAATGTGATTTTACTCCGGGACTCGCAACAAGAATAAACAGTCGTTCTGCGCGGCATATACTGGTATCATATAAAGAAACAGCTGCATTTTTTTCTGCCTCCTGTGCAGAAAAGATAATTGTCACGGGTAATCCTGTACGTTCTGTCTTTTATAATGCTGACGCAGAGGCAGGTCTGCGCTTTCTCGGACTTGAAAAATCTGCTTTAATAAAACCGGTATTGCTCGTTTTGGGTGGAAGTTCCGGAGCAAAGCAGATTAATGATCTGATACGGCAGAATATCGACTGGCTATGTGCCCATTTTATTGTCATACATCAGACGGGAATGAATGCTGATATCCGGCAGGATGGGCAGATAAACTATAAGCCATATCCTTTTATTTATGCTGAAATGCCCCATGTTATGGCTGCTGCTGATATTGTCCTCAGTCGTGCAGGGGCTAATTCTCTCTGGGAATGTGCAGTCCTTGCAAAACCGCTTGTATTGATACCGCTTTGCGGTTCTGGTACACGAGGTGATCAGATTGATAATGCCAGATTTTTTGCGGAAAGGCATGCCGCATCCGTGCTTACAGGAGATGAAGCTACATCAGGCAACCTGAGGAAAAGACTTGAGATATTTGAAGATTCTGAAAACCGGCGGCAGTATGCAGCTGCTTGCAAAAAACTGACAGAAGGCAGGCAGCCGGCGGCCTTTATAGCGGAACTTTTATATAAAGACCTTGCAGGGGATCGTATATGATTTTTTCGGCAATTGATATACTTTTTATACTGATATTATTGCTTTTTGCTTTTATTGCAGCAGCAAAAGGCTTGATTGCAGAATTTTTTGGAAAGGCTGCACTTTTTTGTGGCATTGGGGCATCTGCCATTTTTTACAGAAGATTAGCTCCTTATATTCAAAAATTCATTAACAAAATTACAGTCTCCCGTATTATTTCATTTCTTGTTATTTTTATAGTAGCGTATCTCTGCGTAAAAATTGTGCAGAGTATTATAGCCCGTTTATTTTCCGGTGAAATACTCGGAAGTCTTGATCATGCGCTGGGATTCCTTTTCGGTGCGGCAGAAGGTTTTATTGTTATAACATTTATCATTATACTTATGCTTGTTCAACCCTGGTTCCGATTTGATTCTGTGCTTTCAGGCAGTTTTTTTGTTTCATTACTTCATTCTCTGACAAATGCACCTGCAGATTATGTAAAGGGGATTGTGGCCTGATGTTTGACAATCTGCTTTTTCAGTCAGCCGGCGATTTACTGGCAGATGATATTGTCAATGATAAATTGCCAGGAGCACTTCTGTTTTCTGGTCCTCTTTCTTCAGGAAAATTGACTTGTGCTCTTGAACTGGCACGTATTCTGTCTTGTAAAAAAAGTCCACAGGGAAATTGGTTATGTACATGCCAGTCGTGTCTTCAGCATAAATCACTTTTAAGTACAAATGTACTTTTAGCCGGTCCACGGGACTGTTTGCCAGAAATTCTGTCGGCCAGTCATACTCTGCTTACAGCTGTTTCTGAAGGAACTCCTTATATAAAAGCCTCACGGTATCTTTTGGTTCGCAGTATACGAAAACTTACAATGCGTTTCAGTCAGATACTTTGGCAGGATGACGACAGACTGTCTAAAATAGCAGCAGCTGTTTCTTCTATAGATGAATACCTTGAGGAACTTGATTTTCCCA
The DNA here is from genome assembly GCA_002319875.1 of Treponema sp. UBA1798. GTDB lineage: Bacteria > Spirochaetota > Spirochaetia > Treponematales > Treponemataceae > Treponema_D. Next base: position 14,067 of record DCFS01000060.1, read on the forward strand.
GAGAATTACCTGACTTAGCAGATCTTGGTAAAATATGTGATGAGGTGGCGAAACTGTGCCAGAAGCTTCAGAGTGGTTTTATGTATGACTCTCTGCCGGTTATTCAGGTACGAAATGCTTCTGCGTGGGCTCACCTGTCGGTCAGCAATGGAAAAAAAGTGATTATCTTTGAGAATGCTGAGCAGATGCTTGACAGCGTACGTAATGCTCTGTTAAAAATTCTGGAAGAACCACCGTCAGATACTATTTTTATTCTTACTACTGCGAGACGCGGGGCTATTATTCCTACTATTTTATCACGCGTACGTACTTATTCTTTTCAGGAACGTACAAAAGAACAACAGAACGAAATAATCAGCCGGGTGTTTCATGATGATATAAACGAACATGCAGCAAGTTCGATAAGTGATTATCTGCAAACATTCCTTCCTGTTTCACCTGTAGAAATAAAAAAAGTTGCACATGAGTTTTTTACGACAATTGCCCGTTCTGGTATTCCGGATATCCAGCAGATCATAAAAAGTTGTTGCAATTTTGATCCCCGTATTATTTTAAAAATTTTTCTTGTTGAGCTGCAAACATATCCATGTCGATTGCTGGAGACTGCTGCAGGATGTGAGGTCGCGGCTGAATGTTCAGATTCGCTCAGAAACTGCTGGTTAAACATTGTTATCTATAATCAGACCCCGGCTGCTGCTTTGGAACAACTTGTCCGGACACTTTCAAAAATAAACGCTGAACATTCGAGAGTTTTTGCCGCAGTTATATCAGTGTAAGGGCGGGAGGCATATAATGCGTGGATTTGTAAAACGTGTCTCGCAGAAAATGTCAAAACTGTCGAATATACAGGTGGAACAGTTTTTGACTGCGATTACCGAAGAAAATGAGATGCTGGATTCTATTTTCGAATCACTTTCTACCGGACTTATAATTGTCGATGAAAAATGGTTTATCCTCCAGAATAATAAAGCAGCTGAACGGTACATTCCATTCAAAATACGCCCTGATGATACAAAAGCAGAGTCAGTGCCGTTGTGGGAAACCGTAGATGATGAAGATATAGCTTCTTTTATGGAAGACTGCTACAGAAATGATAAAACAAATGTTTGTGCAGAATTTACCGTTACAACTTCCGGAGGATCAGTTCGTTTTATTACAATAACGCTTATTCCGTTCATTCAGCAGCATCATGCAGCTGGAACCGTCGTAACTGTTGCCGATATTACGGAGAAGCGTAGTCAGGAAGTATTGCTGCACCGAATGGAAAGTCTTGCAGGGCTGACGAATCTTGCTGCAAGCGTAGCCCATGAAATAAAGAATCCCCTTGGTGCAATCAGTATTCATATACAGCTTATTCAGAAGGCTTTGAAAAAAGCGCGGGATGGTGATGGAAAACTGCCTGACCGGAAATTTGTAGAGAATTATCTGGATGTTGTAAATGAGGAAATAGATAATCTTAACAAGATCGTTGTTGATTTTCTTTTTGCAGTCCGTCCTATTTCAGCAAATCTTACGCTGGTAAATCCGAACAAATTGCTTGAGCATTTTGCTGATTTTTTTAAACCGGAATTTACCCAGCATCACATTACGGTTGATCTTGATCTCTGCAAAGATGCTCCCAGACTTATGATCGATGAAAAGTTGTTCAGGGAAGTCACTGTTAATATTGTACAGAATGCACTTGCTGCAATTCTTGAGCGATACCCGGAGACCGAGCGCACTACAGGCGGAGGACATCTGGGGATATCTACGAGAATAAAGAGTGATAAATTTATACTTGAATTTTCAGACAATGGTATTGGTATGTCTGAAAAGACCGTAGCACATATTTTTGAGCCTTATTATACAACAAAACCGAATGGCACGGGGTTGGGTATGACAATGGCATACAAAATAATTAAAGAATTTTCCGGTGATATAAGCGTTGCATCCGTTCGGGGACAAGGTGCTGTTTTTACGATTACGCTTCCGATACCGCAGACTGATACCCGCCTGCTGACTCACAATAATGACTTTCAGTCACCTGTAGCAGTAAAACGAACTGAAAATATAAAGGATTCTTCTATATGAAATTTACGATTCTTATTATTGATGATGAAAAGAATATTCGCGAAGGACTTGCTGCTGCTTTTGAAATGGATGGATATAATGTCCGCATTGCTGCTGATGGTAAAGAAGGACTTTCGTTTATTGAAAAAGGGGATATAGATCTCGTAATTACAGATCTCCGCATGCCGGGTATTTCCGGTGAGGATGTCCTTCGGAAAGTTACTACTGAAACTCCGGGTATTCCGGTGATAGTTCTTACAGGACACGGGAGTATAGATGCAGCTGTGGAAGCCATGCGGAATGGTGCATATGATTTTCTTACAAAACCGTTAAACCTTGACCAGCTGTCTCTTATTGTAAAGCGGGCGTTACAGGGTAGGGAGCTTTCCCTCCAGCATAAACAGTTACAGGAAGAACTCGAAGGAGTACATTCTTTTGACAGAATGATCGGCAAGAGTGCTGAAATGCAGCGGATTTTTGATCTTGTTCGTAAAGTAGCACCATCGAAGGCTTCTGTATTAATAACTGGTGAAAGCGGAGTTGGTAAGGAACTTGTGGCAGATGCGATTCATAACCTTTCACCACGCAAGGATAATTCTTTTGTAAAAGTTCATTGTGCAGCACTTACCGAAACACTGCTGGAATCTGAATTATTTGGACATGAAAAAGGCGCGTATACGGGGGCTGACAGTCTTGTAAAAGGCAGGTTTGAACTAGCTCATGGTGGAACGATATTTCTGGATGAAATTGGTGAAATAAATCAAAGCGTGCAGATTAAAATCCTGCGCGTTTTACAGGAAAAGAAATTTGAACGTGTTGGTGGTACGCAGACAATCGAAGTGGATGTTCGTATTGTTGCTGCTACGAATCGTAATCTGGAAGAAGAGGTAAAGGCCGGGCGATTCAGGGAAGATCTTTATTACCGGCTCAATGTCATTCATATCCATGTTCCGCCGCTGCGCGACCGGAAAGATGATATTCCGCTGCTGCTTACGACATTCCTTAGCCGGTTTACGCAGGAAAATCATAAAGATATTACCGGTATTGATTCCAGGGCACGGGCAGCTTTATATAAATATGACTGGCCGGGCAATATACGTCAGCTTCAGAATTGTATAGAAAGCGCCGTTGTCATGAGCAGTGGTAAAGAGATTACGCTTGATGATCTTCCGCCCACTATCAGTCAGAGCACCGCCGATGCTGTGATTACTGTTCCTGTAGGTATAACAATGGACGCTGCGGAGAAAATGATTATCCAGCAGAATCTTGCTGCTAATAAAGGTAATAAATCTAAAACTGCAGATGTCTTGGGAATCGGGCGCAAAACGCTGCATCGAAAACTACAGGAATATGGAATGGAAAACGACACGGAGGAAACAGGAACGTGATGACGGTCAACTGCCGAACCATTGCCTGATGATTTTATATATTTTTATGAGTTCTCTGGTTTTCTGTGCGGCTACTTTCTGTACAATCGGATTATCGCTGTTATTATCCGGATGATAGCGTTTAAGTTTTGTTCGGTATGCTTTAAGACATTCTTCAGGGCTTGATAAGGAATCAACACCGAGCAATTTAAACGCTTCTTTGACGTCCGGTGGTACAGATTTCATTTCTGTTTGAATTGATTCTTCGGTATGAGGAAGTATTCCCGACTCGAGGGTCTCTTTTAGCAGATCCCCGAGCCTGTCGTACATAGAGTCCGTCAATTAAATAACAGTTCCTGCAGGGACAACCGCGCCTTTTCTTATGACAATAATACCGTCTGCACTGTAGAAAATCCCGTGGTCACCATCATCATAGGTTTTGCCACTTACATTTATTGAACAATTGTCGCCAATAGATGAATTTTTATCAATGATGGTGCGCGCTATATTACAGTTCCTGCCGATTCCCATCAGTGGGAATCCTTTTGTAATTTTGTCAGCTTTTGTTTCAGCATCCTCATAAAAGTCACTACCCATTGTTATGACACCATCAAGTTTTGAACCACTTTCGATGATCGTTCGTATACCGATTACAGAACAATTAATATTTGCTCTTGTAATAACACAACCTTCTGCCGTTAATGTAGATTTTATTTGAGCCTCGTTTATTTTTGACGGCGGGAGATTTCGCATCTTTGTATAGATAGGTTCTACCTCATCGTAAAAATTGAATGGAGGATTTATGTTGGTCAATGCTATTGTTGCATCGTAGAAACTTTTAATAGTGCCGATGTCTTCCCAGTAACCGTTAAAGATATATGAATTTATCTTTTTCGTCTTAATGGCTACGGGAATAATTTCCTTGCCGAAATCTGTATAATCATTGTTGAGCATTTCCTCCATGACAGATGCATTGAAAATATAGATACCCATAGATGCAAGATATTCTTTTTCAGGAGGGAGATCGCCACGGGAAATCTGCGGGATTTTCCAGTCGTCAATGTTAAGATTCTTGGCAGGTTTTTCCATAAATTCAATAATGCGCTTATCCGTATCAATTTTCATAATTCCAAAACCGGATGCATCATGGCGGTTAACAGCTGTTGTTGCAATCGAGACATCTGCCCCTGACGCTATGTGCTGTTCAACGAAGTCATGCAGATCCATACGATATAACTGATCTCCGGAAAGAATAATATAATGTGTCGGATGCTGCGATTTGAAGTGGATAAAGTTTTTTCTTACAGCATCAGCAGTTCCTTCATACCAGCCTGAATGCTCAAGAGTCTGCTCTGCTGCAAGAATTTCTACAAATCCACCGGAAAAACGGTCAAAATTATACGAATTTGATATGTGAAGGTGCAGAGATGCAGAATTAAACTGTGTTAACAGGTATATTTTTTTATACCCGGAATTAATACAATTTGAAATAGGTATATCGACTATCCTGTATTTTCCACCGAAGGGAACTGATGGTTTTGAGCGTTCTTTTGTAAGCGGATAGAGACGCGTTCCTTTACCACCTCCAAGAATCAAAGCCAGAACTCTCGCTTTTCCTTTTTCATCCATAAACTGAAATCCCCCCTGCTTTTTTATTTCTTTTATTCAATAAAAAATTGAACCACTTGCAAAAGTCTGTTGGCGTTTTGCAAGTGGCTTTACAGTATTTTTCAAACTTTTTTTACAATGGTTTGAAAAATACTGTAATTACATCTAAGGTTGTATTTTCAAAGCTCGTCTGATTTTTGAAAACTCCTTATCCAATAAAAATATTATAAGTCGGAATAAATGAAATTGCAAATCAAAATAGTTAATTTAATGAATCTGTATGTAATAGATACGATTTTGTAGCAAAATTTGACTTGTCTGAAAAATACACCGGAAAAATCAGATACGGCTATTCCCCATAAAAATTCTGTAATATAAGGCAAATACGGAATATTTTGAGTGAAAATATGACATTTGTCCTCAAATCTTTTTTGCCTCAACTCTTGATTTTTTAATCTGATTTGCTAAACCCGATATTTTTCCTGCCGATAATAAATATGTATAGGAAATACGGGAGAAGGTACATGATTCGTGGCTGGTATACAGGTGCAAGCGGAATGAATGCTCAGCAAAACAGGCTGGATGCTATTTCTAATAACCTGGCAAATGTTGATACTGCAGCCTATAAGCGTGATATAACCGTGAGCAAGGCATTCCCGGAACTTTTATTGCGGCGTACAAATGCAGACGGAGTATATAAAACACCTTTTGGTTCTGCTGATGCGGCCCCTGTCATCGGTAAACTCGGGCTTGGTGTAGAAACAAATGAAAATTATACGGATTTCGAACAGGGATCCTTCCGTGCAACGTCCAGCAATACTGATATGGCGTTGAATGGTAAAGGTTTTTTTGCAGTTCAGACACCTGCCGGTGAACGCTATACCCGTAATGGCAATTTTATGATTGGTAAAGAGGGGATTCTTGAAACGAAGGATGGATATCCGGTCCTTGGTGAATATGGTCCGGTCTCTGTTTCTGATGATCAATTCAAAGTCAATGAGAATGGAATGATTTATTCTTCTCAGAATAATGAACTGATCGACAGATTTAAGATTGTAAGATTTGACAATGAACGGTATCTTGAAAAAATGGGAAATAGTCTGTACCGGTCGAATGATATCACTGGTGAGGCTCATATAGCTGAAGGTGATGAACGTCCGACTATGCTTCAGGGCTATACTGAAACTTCTAATGTAAATGTTGTTAATGAAATGGTTCAAATGATAGAAGTAAATCGTGCTTATGAAGCTAATCAGAAAACCATACAAAGCGAAGACAGTATGATGAATACACTGTGGAAAGAAGTAGCTGTAACGAGGTAGAATAAATGGTACGGAGTCTTTGGACAGCAGCAACAGGAATGAATGGTCAACAGTCGAATATAGATGCTATTGCAAATAATCTTTCGAATGTTAACACAACGGGCTTTAAGCAACAGCGTGTAGAATTTGAGGATCTGATGTATCAGAATCTCAAACTTGCCGGGACTCCTGCTACGGAAGATACGGTAACACCTGTAGGTATACAGCAGGGAACTGGTGTAAAACTGGCAGCGACCCAGCGTGTATTCAGTCAGGGATCACTTCAGAATACAGGCGTAGATACAGATGTTGCCATTGTTGGTGATGGTTTTTTCCGTGTACAACAATACGATGGCAGTTATGCGTATACTCGTGATGGCTCTTTCAAAGTTGATATGAATGGGCAACTTGTAAACTCAAATGGGCTGCGGGTTATGCCTGAAATAATTTTGCCTGCAGGATATGATATTCATACGCTTTCAATCAGTGATGACGGTCGTGTATCAGTACGGGTTAATGGACAAAATGATCCTGTCGATGTTGGTCAAATGGAATTATATCGGTTTCCGAACAGTGTCGGATTAAAAGCTGTCGGGGACAATTTGTTTAAAGTAACAAATGCCAGCGGACAGCCGATAGTCGGTCAGCCGGGGTTTGAGGGAATGGGCGTGACAAAACATAAATTTATAGAAATGTCAAATGTATCTGTCGTCAATGAAATGGTACAGATGATTGTTGCACAACGTGCTTATGAATTTAACAGTAAAGCCATACAGACATCGGACAGTATGCTCAGTACGGCGGTCAATCTTAAACGCTAACTGATCGGGAGTTGATCATGAAAATCGGTGGAATCAGTTCCGTAACGACGGGTACAGAGACATTGCAGGCAGCACAGGTAAGAAATGAAACCGGAAAATTCATGGACATGGTAAAGAGCCTGCAGAATGAAAAAAAAGGTGACATAGGAAAGAATCTTGCGGGAAGTCAGGTCCTTGAAGAAGGAAGGCTGAACGGAGATTATAATTCAGGATTTTCCGGCACTTATACTGCTGAAGCTGATAAAAAAGCACGCCCTGAAGGGGCTGCTGCAAATTCCGCGGTTTCACAAAATCTGAAAACTATTGATAGAACCAGTAAATTATATGAAAAATCACTTGAACTTGAATCATACTTTGTAAAGATGCTGCTTTCTTCTATGAGAAAAACAGTACAGAAAGCAGATGGACAGCAGGATTATGCTCAAAGTATGTATGAAGATATGCTTTACGATGAATATGCAACTACAATGACAAAAAATGCTCATTTCGGGTTGGCTGATGAAATTTATATGCAACTTGTGTAAATAATTTGTTTTAATTGAATATTATTGTTCTTTACTATAAAATACATTCATGAATAAAATTTCTCTTCCCGTCGATATGCAGGGAGTCCATGTTCATTGTGTGGGGATAAAGGGAACTGGTTTAGCGGCTCTTGTGGAAATATTGTATTCACGTGGAGCAATAATAACCGGTAGTGATGTACCTGAGCGTTTTTATACTGACGAAATTCTTGACAGACTCCATTTAAAAGCATTAGCATTCAGCAGCAAAAATATTACGGATTCAGTACAATATGTTATTTATTCTTCTGCATATAATCCTGAAAAAAATCCTGATCTCGTTGAAGCAGGAAAACGGAATATTCCCTGTATGTTATATACAGAGGCTCTTGGCTCAGTTTCTGAAATGGCATACAGCTGTTCTGTTTGTGGTGTGCATGGGAAAACAACAACAACAGGTCTTATTGGAACCCTCCTGAAGGAACTTAATTTTCCTGCACAGGTTTTAGCAGGATCCATTATTTCATCATTTAATGGAAGCTGTACTATGACGACGCCTTCCTGCGTAAAATCGGGACATAAATATTTTATTGCAGAGACTTGTGAATATCAGAGACATTTTCTTGCTTTTTGTCCTAAAAAAATTGTATTGACGAGTATAGAAAGCGATCATCAGGACTGTTATCCGACATATAATGACATACGTGATGCGTTTATTAATTATATCTGTAAGCTTCCGGAACATGGGCAGTTGATATATTGTGCTGATGACAAAGGAGCTTCTGAAGCCGTACTGCTTGTAAGGGCAAAGCGTCCGGATATTGAATGCATACCTTACGGTGAATCGGCTTCAGGTGATTACAGAATTACTTTTGGCCGCATAGAAGATGGGAAACAATATTTCAGCCTGTCAGGTTTGGGAGAATTGGCTCTCTGTGTCCCTGGTCGTCATATGGTAAAGAATGCATCAGCTGCATGCGCGCTTGCCTGTGAGCTTTTAAAAACAGAAGGTATGCGTATTTCCTATGAAAAAATTGCAAGAGGACTTCTGTTATTTAAAGGTGGAAAAAGACGGAGTGAAATTATCGGAGAAACTGTAAATTCTGTTGGCAACTCTGTTTTATTTATTGATGACTATGGACATCATCCTACTGCCATTAAGACAACGCTGTCTGGCTACAGGGAGTTTTACTGTGGAAGGAAAATTATTGTTGACTTTATGTCACATACGTACTCAAGAACCGCGGCTTTACTTGATGATTTTGCCCGGTCATTTGATGCTGCTGATGAAATAATACTTCATAAAATTTATTCTTCAGCACGTGAAAAGGCTTCTGATTTTAGCGTAAATGGTCAACTTTTGTATACGGAAACAAAAAAACATTATAAAACTGTACATTACTATGAAGAGGTTCTGGATGCGAAGGACTTCCTGATTGCGGAATTATCTGCTCCTGCCGGTACCTTATTTCCGAATGGCTATCTTTTTGTAACTATGGGAGCCGGTGATAACTGGAAACTGGGTAAAGCGGTACTTGAAGCAATGGAGCAAAAAAAATGACCAGTATGACAGGGTACGCCTATAAGGAAATTTCTACAGAAACATCGAGGATAGCTGTTGAAATTAAATCTGTAAATTCCCGTTTTCTTGATTTAAATATCAATCTTCCGCCGTATCTCAGCCAGCTGGAAATCCGTTTCCGGGAAAAAATAACTGAAAGAATCCTTCGCGGTAAAGTTGATGTAAATATCAGGATTTATAATTTTTCAGGAAACGAAAAAATAACAGCTGATACAAAAGCTGCAATGTCCTGTATGTCTGCAATAAAAGAAATTGCAGCAGCATTGGGAAAAAATGAAAATGATATCCCTTTATCTTTTATAGTGAATCAGCCCGGAGTATTGAATGTAGAACAGGAATATGATGCAGATGTCTATTGGAAAACGATATTGCCTGTTTTTTCGGAGGTTTTCGAAACCTTTAATGCTGACCGTGTCCGTGAAGGTATAAATCTTTGTCGTGATTTGTCTGAAAAGCTTGCAGTACTTGATGATGCAGCTGCTTTTTTTAAGGCATGGCAGCCTAAAATGGAAGTGCTGTTCAAGGATATTATTACAAGAAAATTTCATGAACTTCTCGGAGAGGCTGTCGATGAACAGCGTATTATGGCAGAAACTGCATCTATGCTTGTAAAATATACAATAAACGAAGAAATAGTGCGTCTGCACAGCCATCTATCAGCTTTGCGGAGTGAAATAGAGCATAATGTTGCCCCGGGGAAAAAAATTGATTTTCTTTGCCAGGAAATAAACAGAGAAATAAATACGATCGGCAGTAAAAATCAGTTTGCTGAAGTTGGTTCTATGGTGGTAACTGCAAAAGATGCACTTGAAAATATCAGGGAACAAGCCCGTAACGTAGAATAGAATGCCTGATGTTATTTATGACTGATATGGCAAATATTTTTTTAGGAGTTTTTATATAATGTCTGATTATAAAATACCGGAAGGAAAAGAGCTGAGAATCGCTATTTCAGGGAAGTCTGGATGTGGAAATACCACGGTAAGTACTCTGCTTGCTCAGAATCTGGGCATAAAGATGATTAATTATACTTTCAGACAACTTGCAGCTGAAAAAGGTATTACCCTTGCACAGGTAATTGAAAAGGCGAAAACAGATGATTCTTACGATAGATATGTCGATACGAAGCAGGTTGAACTTGCAAAGGAAGAATCTTGTGTGCTGGGTTCCAGGCTTGCAATATGGATGCTGAAAGAAGCTGATGTTAAAATTTATCTGCTGGCAAGTGATGAATTACGTGCAAAACGTATTCTTGGCCGAGAGGGCGGCAGTATTGAAGAAATAAAGGCTTTTACCGAAATGCGTGATCGAGAGGATAGCCGGCGCTATATGAAATTATACGGTATTGACAATAATAACTATAGCTTTGCAGATCTTAAGATCGATACGAACTGTAATGTTCCCGAAGAAATCATACATACAATTCTTGTCCAGCTTGAAAAACGTGGATTCATAGAAAGGGTATCTGACTAACGAACAATGTCTCCTGTTTTAAGTAAAAGCAGTATTACAGCTTTTCATAGTACTATATATGAAAATTACCGGGTTGCCGGCAGAGTATTTCCGTGGCGTACAACAACAGATCCTTATGCCATACTTGTTTCAGAAATGATGTTGCAGCAGACGCAGACGCTTCGTGTTATTCCGAAATATGAGGAATGGTTAAAGCGTTTCCCTGATGCAGCGTCCCTGTCTGCTGCATCTCTCATTGAAGTACTGAAATATTGGAGTGGACTCGGGTATAACCGGCGGGCAGTATATCTGCAAAAGGCCTGTAATGTCGTCTGCAGGGACTATGCCGGTATATTTCCCGATAATGTTGAAAAACTGGAACAGCTTCCAGGAGTAGGACCATATACTGCTCGTGCTGTTGCGGCATTTTCATTCGGTAGTGCAGAAGTATTTGTAGAAACAAATATCCGTTCGGTTTTTATTTTCTTTTTTTTTAAAGATGCTGTAGGGCAGGTTGCTGATAAAGATATTCTTCCTCTTGTTGCTGAGACTCTGGACAAAAATAATCCCAGACAGTGGTATTATGCCCTTATGGACTATGGTGCTTCCCTGAAAAAAAAAGTTATTAATCCTGGCAGGAAAAGTCAGGGGTATGTGAAGCAGGCGAAATTTGCCGGCTCCCTCCGACAGGCACGCGGTGCAATTTTACGACAACTGACAAAATCTGGTTCAATGTCTCTTGAACAGATAGCAGATGAAGAGAATATCGATATATACCGTCTTCGGGAAGCGTCATTAAGACTATTGAATGAAAAAATAATTTGTGAAAAGGAAGGAATATACACAATTATTTGATTGAAAATCTGTACGAAGGGGGAATAACTTTTTTTTGTGAAAGTTTTTCCCCCTTCGCTTAATTAATATACTGAAAAACCTTATTTAATAACAGGTTATACTCGAAAAGCGTTCCGTTTAATATTTTTTATCCGCATAACCGATCCATCCATCATCTTCCAGAAGTGCTTTTTCAAAACCATCAAGTTTAAAGGGATAACTTTTTGACAGACTACCGGCAATCAGTTTTACTTTTGCAGAACCGTCGTCATTGATAACTATTTTACAGTCGGTATCTTTATTGGAAAAGGTATGAAACATATCGTCAATTGATTTTTTATCCATATCAACAGCGAGCATTCCGCAGTTGTACATATTCTGCCTGAAGATACGTGCAAAATTTACTGCTATAACAGTATATATGCCGTTAACTTCAAGAGACCAGGGAGCATGTTCCCGGGACGATCCGCAGCCGAAATTTTCACGGGTAATTATTACTTTTTTACCGGCAATATCTGTTTTAGGATTAAAACTGCCAAGTTTCAGATCTTCAAGGAGATACGGTTTTAATGCCTGTTTTGTATTTTCTGTCAGGTATTTTGCCGGTATTATTTCGTCCGTATTTATATCGGAACGATCCAGAAAAAGTACTTCACCGCCAAACTGTTTCATCACACTACTCCTATTTGTACAGAGGTGAATTGGTTATTGTCCCTGCAACGGCAGTAGCTGCTGCAGTGGCGGGGCTCATCAGATGAACCATTCCGCCTTTACCCATTCTACCATTAAAATTGCGGTTTGTGGTAGAGGCGCATACTTCACCTTCCGCCAGAACTCCATTGCTCATACCGAGGCAGGCACCACAGGTGGGATTTGTGACGCAGAAGCCAGCTTCAAGGAAAACCGTAATGATACCTTCATCAAGAGCCATTTTATAGACAAGCGGTGTTGCCGGACTTACGATGCCCCGAATGCCGGGGGCTATATGTTTTCCTTTTAATATTTGTGCTGCGATTCGAAGATCTGAAATACGCCCGTTCGTACAGCTTCCAATGTATACCTGGTCAATCGTGGTACCTTTCATGTCTGCTACCGTTTTTACCTGATCTGGTTTATAGCCAAAGGTTACCAGTGGTTCCAGATTTGAAAGGTCATAGGTATAAACTTTTTCATATTCTGCATCAGGATCGGACAACCATTTGCTGTAATCTTTTATAGCTGCATCTTTTGATACATAGTCGTTTTGTATAAATGGCCATAGATATTCAACAGTTTTTACATCCGGTAAACAGATTCCTGATGTTCCTCCTGCTTCTACTGCCATGTTGCAGAGTGTCATACGTTCTTCCATGCAGAAGTTGTCTACGACAGGCCCTGTAAATTCAATAACACAGTTGGTAGCACCGTTGACACCAATCTGGCCGATAAGAAAAAGTATGACATCTTTTGCATAGACACCGTCTTTAAGTTTACCGGTAAGAATGAAGCGTATCGACTTAGGCGCTCTGAATGCACAGACACCTTTTAGTATTCCAACTTCAAGGTCTGTTGTTCCGACACCTGCTGCAAAAGCTCCGAAGGCCCCATGGGTGCAGGTATGAGAATCGCCCATGATCACTGTATAACCGGGACGTACAAATCCCTTTTCGGGAAAAATAGCGTGGCAGATACCATTGGATCCGATATCGAAGAAGTCTTTAATATTATTACGCTTAGTCCAGTCCCGGAGAATTTTCCCTTGAATCGCCGTCTTGCTGTCTTTTGCAGGCGTTACATGATCTATGACGGCCTTTATTTTTGAAGCATCAAAAACTCTGTCTTTTTTTCTTTCCACAAGATCGTTGATTGCGATAGGTGTTGTTATTTCATGACAAAATACACGATCCAGTTTCAGAACATATGTTTCAGCAAAGGGTTTATCAATAAGATGCGTCTCAAAAATTTTCTGCGCAATAGTTTTTCCCATGTCCGGTCTCCTGTCAGCAGTAAATATGATTGTAAATATTTAATATTACTACAGCAGATTAATTGTATATGCAGAAAATGTCAAGCAGAAGGTATCGTTGTTTTACCGAGCTGCCCACATGCACCACCAATTTTGGTCCCGCGGCGTGTGCGGAGTGTTACATTAAGACCTGCCTGTTCCATTTTAACAATGAATTTTCTGCATTCCTCTGCAGAAGGTTCTGTAAAAGGCAGCCCTGGAACCGGATTCCATGGAATAAGATTTAGGTTTACGTTTATTCCTGATGCAAAATCTATCATCCGGCGGGCACTTTCATCTCCTGTATTTACCCCTCCAAGCAATGCCGCCTCTATCGTAACACGTTTACCAGTTTTTTGGGCATAATAGAGTATCGCTTTTTTTAGTTCTGGCAGCGGATTTGCCCGCGCCGCAGGCATAAGTTTTTCACGTAATTCCGGATCGGCTGTTGTAAGGGATACTGCAAGACGTATAAGCGGGCCATTGTCGGCAAGATCGTATATCCCTTTGAGGATTCCACATGTAGAAACAGTTATTCGCCGCCCGGAAAGAGACCTTCCTTCTTTACTGGTAAGGACAGCTATTGCCTTCCTGATTTCTGACAAATTCTGCATCGGTTCACCCATTCCCATAAAGACGATATTATCCAGTTTCCCTGCCTCTTTTTCCAGAAAAAGAAATTCTTCAACAATTTCTGATGCATCGAGGTTTCTTGCAAGTCCAAGCTGTCCGGTCTGGCAGAAGGCACATTTCATTGCACAGCCGGCCTGACATGAGACGCAGGCGGTTTTCCGGTTACTTGAATCAGTCAGAAGGACTGTTTCTATAGAAAAACCATCTCTCAGTGTTATCTGTAGTTTTACGGTACCGTCAGTATCCCTGAGTATACGTGATACTGACGAAGTAGAAAGAGTAGCATCCTGTTCAAGTTGTTCACGAAGGCCGGCACTGATATTCGTCATCTCGTTAAAAGACGAAACTCCATTACCTATCCATTTAAATATTTGCCTGCCCCGGAACGATGGCGTAATATGAAGCAGGGTGTTAATTTCCTCAGGAAGTAAACCGGTAAGAATAATCTTTTGCATCGCTTCAGGCAATTTTTTCATTCTGAATCTTTTCAATCATGTCATTAATAGCCTGACTGCGGATTCCCTGCCGTTGAAAACTTTTAAGTATATCAACAGCATCTTCTTTTTTATTCATTTTTATGTAACAGTCAGCAATATCGATATAAGGCCGATAATTTTTAGGATCATTACGAATAAGACTGGAAAGACGTTCGATAGCTTCCTGATAACTTCCTTTGCCTTTGCAGATAAGTGCGAGACCAAGTGCTGCATAAATGTCAAAATCTATATCCATTGCCTTACTATAATATTTTTCAGCAGTTTCGTAATCGCCTGTGTTACGGTACGCATCGCCAGCCCTCGTAAGGATAACTTTATTATTCGGGTCCATGGCAAGAATTTTATTCCAGTACTCGATAGAACGATATTGCTGGTTCATCCCCCTGTAACAGTCAGCCAGTCCGAAGAGCGCATAAAAATTATCCGGATCCATTTTCAAAGCACGTTCAAAATAGTAAACACCCTTACTAAAAGTTTTGAGCTTTCTATGGCAATTGCCAATAGAAGTAAGAACCCTGATATCGACAATGCTTTCATTTAAATCAAGCATTTTTGTCCAGTAAAAAAGTGCATCCCGATATTCCTGAAAGTCATAGTGAAGATGTCCCAGTCCTATCAGTGCGTATGCATTATTGTTCTCCATATCGAGAACTTTGAGATACAACTGTTTAGATTTCTTAAAATCGCGTATTTTTCTGTATGCATCCGCTACACGTGTCAGGACAGTAATATTTCTGTCATCATGAACCAGATACTGTTCCCAAATTTCGATTGCTTTATGATACTGATTAAGGGCTTTATAACAGTCCGCAAGACCGAACAAAGCGTAGTTGTTTCCCGGATGGCATGAGAGACAGTGTGAATAATACTGAATGGCTTCTTTAAAATGATTCTGTTTCCGCTCAGAATCTCCCAGTCCTACGAGTGCATAGTTGTTATTTTCTTCAAGTTCCAGAATCTGACTGAATGCATTTTCAGCCTGCGGTAATTTGTTTTCTTTTAAGAATTGATATCCCTGTTTGGATAATTCTGAAATTTTAGAGACAATCGGATCTGTTTTATCAGCATCCTGGATGTTATCGGGGGGAACTGCTATGCTGTTTTCTGTAATATCCGGCGGTTGTAAATCCAGCTCACTCATTTTAAATACTCCTTCCACATTTTGAAAATCCCTTATGATTATATCTAATAAATATTTTTATTCTTTTAATATCATGGATACGATTCCGGCTATTTTTTCGAATAACGGTTCAGATTTTTTTGTGTTATGTGCAAGAATAAACATTTTTAATGCCTGAAGGCTTTTATTCAGCTCCAGATATTTATCCCCTATACGCGTCAGACCATCGGAATAGCCTGTGGTTATAAAAATACGTCTTGCACCTTCTATATCGCCCTTGTTAAAAAGAATATTTCCTTTTCTGTTTAACAGTACCTTTTGGGTTGCTGTAAGTCCGGATAAAGGCTCATCAGTAACTTTTATGAATCCGTTACTGTCTTTTTTCGAGTCGATTGTCTCTATTAAACCCTCTAGCATAGGCTTTTACCTAATTAGTAATAATAATTATAATTACATTAGTACTTTTAATACTAGCACATTTAGTTGAAAAGTCAAGATTAATAACAAGCTTGAGAAGCATTTAAGAATATACGATCCGCATACTGAAATAATATTCAACTTTTTTATACACGCATTTCCTCCTGTTTGTATGTATAAAAATCTACAATAGATCTGCCATATATCCGCTGATCAACTCTGGACAGAGTTTCTATTGTCTCCGGCATGGCATGTTCCGACGGGCGATGTACCATAATTATTCCCCCCGGTGAGAGAAGCTGCCGTTTTGCGGCCGTCGCTATCAGTTCTGCATGATACCTGTAGGGAAATGGCGGATCAAAAAAAATATAATCAAAATTATCCCTGCATCGTTTTAGAAAAAGTTCTACAGCCATAAAATGACAGTGAATTTTTATCCCCAGTTCTTTTTCTGTAACAGAAACATTTTCAAGAATTGTATCTATTTTTATATGATCTTTTTCACAAAGATCAACTCGTGAAGCACCTCTGGATACTGCTTCAATAGCAATCGTTCCCGAACCGGAAAAAAGATCCAGAAAGGATTTCCCTTCAAGTTCTCCGATGATCGCAAAAACAGATTCCCGCATACGGTCCATTGCAGGCCGTATAACGCCATCAGGACACTTTATTATTCTTCCGCATAATTTTCCACCTGTTATTCTCATCAGTGTTTTATTAAGCCCCCGTTTCTGTTTAGCTGCCAGTATATGGAATCATGCGGCAATTGTGAGTTTGCTGATGCAAAGCCGTAAGCTGTTTTTCCCTCTGATGTACATATATCAGACGAAGCTCCCGATTCGAGAAAAAAAGATATGATTTTTGTATCCGTATTATTTTCAGCCGCATACATAAGAGGCGTTTTTCCGTTATATATCTGATTTAGCGGTAATCCTTTTACGAGAAATGCATGGATAACAGATACCGGCCGTTGCGATGTTATTGATATAATAAAAGCATTTCGGATCTCGTTTTCTGCCGGATTTCTGTTTGCAACAAGTTGTGTTATTATATCAGGATTTGAAGTAAATGCGGCAGCCATTAAAAGCGGGGTTATACCATATTTGTTGGCAATTTTTACATCAGCACCCTTTGAGATAAGCAATGTAACGGTACTTTCATCATTCGAAAAACGGGCCGCATACATTAATGCATTCCATCCATCGTGATCCTGTGCATTGATATGTGTCCCGGCATTAAGAAGTTCCGTAATTTTACCGGTATCTGATTTTTTTGCTGCATCCATGAGCGGTGTATAACCGTCTTTATCTGCACTAAGTGCATACAGGATAAAATCTTTGTCATTTTTTTCCTGTATATTTTCCTGACTTTCAGGAATCATGTCTGTTTGTGCCGTATAGTCGAATAGATATACCGGCTGATCTCCCGGCGATGATTCTGGAACTGCACCTGAAACTGCAGTATCAGTCACAGTTGGTAAAGCCGGTACTATATCAGCAGATCGTGATGATTGTTGTTCATTTGTTTTTTCTTCAGACGATAATACCGGCTTCCCCTGAGGTTGTTCCTGCCCGGATGATTCAGCTCCTGTTTGGGTGGGTGGGTTTTTTTCCGGTGGTTTAGCATATTCGGATAGCATTGACATCATTTGAAGATTTTTTGCAGCATAATCAAACGCTGTTTTTTTGTTTTTGTCACTTGCTAGGACCCGCTGCTTTCTTTGAAAACCGAAAACAGTTCCGCTGAGAAGTATCATTCGTGCAATATCCGGATCATCTGAAAACTGGCAGGCATACATAAGTGCTGTTTGCCCCTCGGTATTTATGGTATCGGGATCAATACCCATTTTCAGCAGAAGTTCTATAATATTTTTATCCCGGCCTGCTTTGAGCGCCGTCATAAGGAGAGAATCTTTTTTTTCGGCAGATACATGATAGAGCAAAGATTCATGCTGTGACAGTATTGTTTTTATATCATGCATAGTGTCTTTGCTTACTACGGCTTCTATATCGATCGTCGAATCCGTCTGGCCACCGGCATAGATAAAAACGGGCAGAAAGATAAGAAGAAATAAAAACACTGTTTTCCTTATTGTCATTATTTTGATTATATAGACCATAAAAATTGTGGTCAATGAGTTTATATATAAAAGAGTTTTTAGCTGCTATTGACTGTAGTGATTGTATTCTGTAATATATTTAAACCCCCTTGAAGCTGCGTATGCGGCTTCCATTTGTCCATAAGGAGACAACATGAGAAAATATGAACTTATGGCTATTTTCATTCTTGATGAAGAAAAGGCCAAAAAAGGTGCAGAACTGCTGCGTGCAGATCTTGCAAAATTCGGTGCTGAAATTGAAAAAGAAGAATTGTTCGGAGACCGTGATCTGACATATGAAGTCAAAAAGCAGAATCGCGGACGTTTCGTTTTGTACACAATTAATGTAAATCCTGGAAAACTTTCTGATATCGACATGCAGTTCAAATTAAACGAGAACCTGTTAAAGTATCTTTTTGTCAAGCTTGATGAGAAAAAAGCAAAGTAACTGTTCTGCTTTTCTGAATACTGTTACCATGGAGGCACGGATATGACAGATATCAATCACGTAATCCTTGTTGGCCGACTTACGAGAGATGTTGGAAGCGATGAAAAATCTTTCGCATATCTTCCAAGTGGGCAGGCTCGTGCAAATGTGGGTATCGCTGTAAACCGGAGCAGGAAAAATGGCGACCAGTGGGTTGATGAAGTTAGTTATTTTGATGTTACCATATGGGGTAAGCAGGCGGAAAATCTGAAACCGTATCTTTTAAAAGGTAAGCAGATTGCTATTGACGGTTATCTGAGACAGGATCGCTGGGTAAAGGATGGGCAGAATTTCAGTAAAGTTACGGTGACTGCGAATAACGTCCAGCTTTTGGGTGGAAAATCGGAAAACGGTCAGCCGACCGGGGGGTATACTCCGAAATTTGAACCGAAAGGGCAGGGCAACACATCATCAGCCAGCGCGGAGCCGGATAATGCTGCTTCATATGGCGGCGATACGACCGGCTTTCCTGAAGATATCCCGTTTTAACTGATTTATAGGAGTTTAAGTATGTCTGACGAAACAGAGAACAAAGAGTCCATAGGAAAAATGGATATTGAAACCAATGATAGAGATGTAGATATGGCTGATGCCGGACAGGATTCCGGTCGCGAGGAAGGCCGGGGTGCTCGTGGAAATAAAGGAAAAACTTATTTCCGCAAAAAGGTATGCCGTTTCTGCGCAAATAAGGCAAAAATCGATTATAAGGATGCAGATGGTCTGCGCAGGTTTACAACCGAACGTGGTAAAATTCTTCCACGCCGTATTACGGGAACCTGTGCAAAACATCAGAGGGAACTTGCCCGTGAAAT
Organism: Treponema sp. UBA1798; assembly: GCA_002319875.1. Classification (GTDB taxonomy): domain Bacteria; phylum Spirochaetota; class Spirochaetia; order Treponematales; family Treponemataceae; genus Treponema_D. The sequence goes on from DCFS01000060.1 coordinate 33,632, forward strand.
TAAGCGTGCACGTTCTATATGTCTTCTGCCGTTTGTAGCAGACTGATTTATAATGTATCAGGCAAAGCGATCCAACTCCTGGTGACGCTGCCTGTTTATACAAAGAGGAGCTTGAAATGAAAGTTATACTTAATAAAGATGTAAAATCACTCGGCGAAGAGGGTGATGTAAAGATTGTAGCTAATGGTTATATGCGTAATTACCTGTTCCCGCGGGGACTTGCCATACCGTATAATGACGCGACCGTTGCTCTGTTTGAAAGCAGAAAGGCAGAAATAGAAGCCAGAAAAGAGCAGAAGCGTAAGGATTCTGCGGGTATGAAGGAAAAACTTGAGGCTTTACAGCTTGTCGCAGAAATGCCTGCAGGTGCAAATGGAAAATTGTACGGTGCTGTTACGACACTGACGATTGCAGATCTGCTGCTTAAAAATGGTTTTGAAATTGAACGTAAACGCATAGATATACCCGGTGTTACGATTAAAAATACCGGTAATTATCGTATTGCTATTAAATTGTATGAAGCACAGTCTGCAACAGTCGAACTGCATGTAAAAGCCCAGGGGACAGCTGACACCAGTGCGGAAGCAGTCAAAGCTGATAAATCAAAAGCTGCTGCCGAAGCGCAGGTTCTTGAGGAAAAGAAAGCATAATCGTTTTCAACTTTCTTTTTTTGAGAACATTGGGGGCCTGTAATTTCCTGAAAAGAGAGAATTACAGGCTTTCCTGTTTATAAGGGGCTGTGTGTTCTCTGTGTATAAATTGAATATAATTTGTTGAGAAGTGGATAAAATGGAATACAGTACATTGAAAGACAAAGTACCGCCGCATAATCTGGAAGCAGAACAGGCTACATTAGGTGCACTCCTGCTTGACTGGGGGGCTATGTCTGATGTTGTTACCATGCTGACTCCGGAAAAATTTTATTCAATACAGAACAAAACGGTCTATGAGGCTCTTGTATCTCTTTTCCGTCAAAGTATACATGGCGACACCCTTACACTGATTAACGAACTGACAAAGGATGGAAAACTGGAGCAGGCCGGTGGTACGGCATATGTTGCTGCTCTGACGGATACTGTTCCGACCAGTGCAAATGTCAGTTATTATGCAAAGATTGTATCAGATCAGGCTACACGCCGTGATCTGATAAGAATTTCTTCGGAAGTAAAAGCGCTGTCATTTGATATTACTAAAGATAGTACAGCGATTCTTGACGAAGCTGAAAAAAATATTTTCAGCCTTGCAGATAAAAATCAGACCACCACGATACACGAAATGAAAGATCTTATACCTGATACGATTGAGATGATAGAAGAACGGTATAAGAATCATAGCGGTTATACCGGTGTACCGTCTGGTTTTACCAAGCTTGACAGTATGACCAGTGGTTTTCAGAATTCTGAACTTATTATTGTCGGTGCACGTCCTTCCATGGGAAAGACTGCGCTCGCACTGTCGATGATGCAGTATATTACTATTGAGAAAAAAATTCCCTGCGGTTTTTTTTCTCTCGAAATGTCCAGTACACTCATAGGACAACGTATGCTTTCCCAGGAAGCCCGTATACCGGGAACCAAACTCCGGTCCGGCATGCTTCGTCTTGAAGATCTTCAGAAGTTGCAGGATGCTGCGGGCCGATGGTTTCAGGCCCCTTTCTACATCGTTGATACACCTAATATGCAACTGCTTGATATTCGTGCCGTCGCCCGCCGCATGGTGATGAATCAAAAAGTAAAAATTATTTTCATAGACTATATCGGCCTTATTACAACGGATAATCCGAGAGCTGAAACATGGGAACAAGTTACGCAAATATCGAAATCTTTAAAAGCGTTAGCCCGTGAACTTGATATACCTATTGTTGCACTTAGTCAGCTTGCCCGTGATGCTGAAGGCTCTGAGCCGAATCTTGCACAGATCCGCGGGTCAGGATCTATTGAACAGGATGCGGATGTTGTTATGTTTATTCAGAGGGACAGGAAAAAAAATGAAGAAGGTGAAACGGAACCTGTTCAGGATGCCAAAATCATCATAGCAAAACAGCGGAACGGACCGATTGGAGATGTACCTTTGTTGTTTCTTTCGTCCTATACAAAATTTGAAAATAAGGCAGAAGGCCAGTAAACGTTATTCGTGCGGAGGGGTTAATACCCCGACCCCCGGGCCGTATGAGTAGTATTAAATCCCGATTGCGATACCTTTAGAGAACTCCATACCCCGCTGCGGCGGGGTTGGTGATTTATATTTCCATATTCATAACATTGCGGACTTCCTCAAGCGTTGCAACTGCTATTTCACGAGCACGTTTAATTCCATCCTCCAGAACGCTGTGTATATAAGCAGGATCAGCTTCAAGCTGTTTCCTTTTTTCCCTGAGAGGCCGCAGTTCTTCATTAAGTACTTCTGTCAACATTTTTTTGAGCTGACCGCCACCACCGTTTCCTATTTTACCGGCAATAACAGCAGGGTCTTCTTTCGTACAAAGTGAAATAAGCATGAGAAGATTCGCTACCTCCGGACGATTTTGCGGATCATAGGTAATGTATCGGTCTGTATCTGTTTTTGCCCTTTTTATCAATGCAGCAGTTTCGTCTTCTGTAGCGCTGAGCATTATAGCATTTCCCCGGCTTTTGCTCATTTTCTGGCTGCCGTCGAGTCCGAGAATACTGGGAGTTTTACTAAGCAGTGCCTGCGGTTCTGGAAATACGGGCTTCTGCGGTGAAAACTTTTCATTAAAACGGCGTGCGATTGTCCTGGTCAGTTCAAGATGCGGCAGCTGATCTTTTCCGACCGGCACAATATTTCCTTTACAGAACAGAATATCACAGGCCTGATGTACCGGATACGTATACATGCCGGCATTCACATTTTTAAGTCCGGAAGACTGAATTTCTTCCTTTACGGTAGGATTCCTGCTTAATTCTGCGTTTGATACGAGTGTCAGAAAAGGAAGCATGAGCTGGTTGCATTCAGGAACATAACTATGAGGATAGATAATAACATTTTCTCCTGGATCTATACCTGCTGCTATATAATCTATGACAAGCTGTTTCGTATTCTGACTTATTTCCTGAAACGCTTCGTGATCCGTCAGAACCTGGTAATCCGCAATGAGTATCATTGTCGATACTCCGAGTTTTGAAAGTCTTACACGGTTCTGGAGAGAACCGAAATAGTGACCAATATGTAAGCGACCGGTAGGCCGGTCCCCGGTAAGAACACGATATTTCTTTGGGTTTATGAGAATATCCGCTTCTATTTTTTTACTGCGTTCCACTGCAGCTTCAAAACTGTTGTTTGTCGTACCGTAATCTAATTCTCCGTCAGCCATAAATCTGTTCTCCTTTTTAAATATAAGTGATAAAAGTTTAGCATATTTCCCCGTCATCAGGAAGAGGTTTTTCCGGCCGCATGACGTATTACATTATGTCGGTACCCTGTTATGTTGTCCGCTTAATCCAGTCAAGAATATCATCTTTCACTTCCTGTTTATTCGTTTCGTTAAGCAGTTCGTGTCTTGCTCCCGGATACAATTTCAGCTCAACATGTTTTACACCGTTTGATTTATATATTTCGTAGAGTTTCTGTACCGATCTGCCGTAATTTCCTACAGGGTCCTCGCTGCCGCAAAGGAGGCAGACAGGAAGTTCCTGCGGCAGTTTTTTTATATTCTTTGATGAATGAATAATACAGAGTCCCTGCAGCATATCGCGGAAAAAATATACTGTCGGAATAAAATTACACCATGGGTCCTTTTCATATTTTTTTATCAGCTCCAAATCCCTGGACAGCCATTCATGTGAATATACAGCGTTGGGGATATGTTTGTTGTAGGCCCCGAAAGCAGCTTTGTTTAGCAGAGATGATCGGTATTTTTTTTTTACCAGTGCAATTATGGAAACAAGGAAAAAACCGGAATATGCCAGAACCGGTCTCGGCCCTGCAGTTCCGCAAAGAATACAGGAATCAATAGTTCTGCCATAGTTTTCAATAAAAGACTGTGTGATAAATGATCCGAACGAATGCCCGATAAGAATGATTTTTTTTCCGGGATAGTCACTTTTCAGCTGTTCTGTTACTTCATGCAGGTCTTCGGTTACGTACTGAAAACCATTTTTGTCAGCCAGATACCCTGAGATGCCTGAACCATTCTGTTGAGCCCTCTCTGCTGTTTTTCCGTGTCCGCGATGATCATGAGCGTTACATACGTATCCGTTTTGAGCAAGAAATTCGCCGAAGTTCTGATACCGCATGGAATATTCGTTCATTCCATGACTCAATTGTACGATGGCCTTTATTTTTCCGGTCGGAATCCATCTGTTTACCGCTATCTCCGTACCGTCTGACATTTTTAGAAAAAAAGAATTCACGGTTATGAATATACTCCTCATTCGTTTTATTATCTGATATGATTACCATTAATGGAATCAGATAACATTATAGCAGAAAAAATGATTTTTGGCGGAGATTGCATAGGCAGAAAAAATGGAAAAACAGTTTTTATACCGTTTGCTATTCCCGGAGAACTTTTGAACATTGAAATAACTTCATCCAGACGTGATTATGATACTGCCCGGATTCTCAATGTTCTGAAACCTTCCCCTTACAGGACAAAGCCTGTTTGTCCGCTGTACGGTGTGTGCGGCGGATGTAATATGATGCATATAGAAAGTTCCTGCCAGCGCAATTTACGGATTGAGGTACTCAGAGACTGTTTTGTTCGGGAAGGACTGGAAATACCGGATATTATATCTTTGTATGATAAAAATATCGGGTACCGGTGCAGATTCCAGCTTCATGATGGCGGTCTGATGTCTCGCAGTACGAACGATATCGTATCGTTTGAGTACTGTCCCGTCGCGACGGATGAAATAAACGACTGGCTGGCATCAGTACCTCAAATAAAACGTCCCCGCGGGCGTATTCATATATTCGGCGGAAAGTGTTCTGATCCGGCTGTAGTCATAGAACATGAAAGTGTATTAAAAAAGGCGGCGCCGATTATAAAGAATGGAAATCGTACTGTAAAGCGCCGTACAAATGCTTATTTTCCCGGAACGCAGCTGAATCCTGACAACATTGTTACTGCACAGATTCTGGACAGGAAAATAAAATTTGATGTACAGGGTTTTTTTCAGTCGAATATCAGCGTACTTGAAAAAACGATCGGAACAATCTGTAAAGGACTTTCAGGACGGAATGTTCTTGATATGTATAGCGGTGTCGGAACATTTTCCGTATTTTTGTCAGATATGTTCCAAAAGGTTACAATGGTTGAACATAACCGGGATGCACTGGTATTCGCAGAAATGAATATGGCAGGGAAGCTGCATTCCAGCTATGGCATAAGCGGTGCAAAATGGGTGGCTGAAAATGCAGGAGGAATTATTGCTGAAGCAGGTTCCTTTGATGCGGTGATCATTGATCCTCCCCGCAGCGGAATGGAAAAAGAAGTCCGTACATGGTTATGTGAAACGCATCCATTTTATATTCGCTCCGTCTCGTGTGATCCTGCTACCCATGCACGCGATGCAGCCCAGCTTGTTAAGTCAGGGTATAAGCTGAAAGAATTATATCTGCTTGATTTCTACCCTGAAACTTCGCATATCGAAAGTCTGGCATGTTTTGAATATGTATCGTAATATACGGATATTTTTTATAATAACTTCAATTTTTATGTTTTTTCATACAGCAGAATGTGCTTTTGCTGTATTCCCGGCGGGTAGAAGTCAAAGCATGGATCTGTCTGCAATGGATCCCGGCTGGACTACCGTATTTGCAGGAGAGGCAATCTGTTCCCCTGTTTCTACGTCGTACGGCTTTGTCGTCCTCGTAGGCAGAAATATGATCGCTGCTTGTACGACTCAGGGGAAAATCCTCTGGCAGAAATATCTTCCCGGTACACCAAAACCTTTTCTGACGGTAACCCCGGATGACTTTATATATGTTGTGACCGACACGCACAAGCTCTGTCTGTTTAATCCGGGCGGCCTGCTTTTGTGGACTACAGAGGTTCCTTTTGAAATAGCAGAGGCCCCTCTACCGGGAAACGACGGACGCATATTTCTGCATTCGTCAGATAAAGTTGCATGCTATGGAATGAATGGTATCTGTAAATGGTTGATGACAACGGATTGTCTGTCAAATCGGCCCGCCTGTGTATTAAATGACGGATCACTTCTCTTTTTCCTTGAAAAAACTGCCGGAGGTTCAACGGCAGGATTACGTATTTCACCATTTGGTAATGTGCTGGAACAGATCAGCCTGGGAGGAATCGTATGTGCTGCCGGAACATGTACGACGGGAGTTCTGGTGGCATTGGCAGACGGCACTGCCGTTATGTATGCTGCTGACAGTCAGACTCAAAACAGTCTCATTATTTTATGGTCAGTATCTCCTGTTTTGCAGACAGGTTTTAAACCTTTACTGATCCGTTCAGAAAGTGATCTGTCGTGTATTATTTATACCGGGAAGTCCGGTACTTCCATTGCTGTGGTAAAAAACAGCAATGGAGCCGTTGTATCGGGATTTACAGCCGGAGATATCAATGCCGGCAATCTGGTTTATTTCTCAGCTTCTTCCGGTGGACTAATGCTTTCAGATACGAAAAATGCAGCTGAATATTCACTGGCTGATAGTTCCATATCCTGGCATGCGTCTCTGCCGGAACGTAATACTGGAGAAAGGGCATGGAATTATCTGTATTATACACAGCAGGGGACACTTATACTTTGCGGAACCTCGTGGGCTTTTTCAGGGTATCGTATGATACAGCGTCCGGAGAATGCCTTTCAGGATAAAAAATCGGATTTATACTGTTGCTATTACCGCAGTCCGGATGTCGTTCCTGATTATCTGCAAAATTATATTCGATCTGATCCAGCATTACAGAAAGATATTCTGGCAGGTTATTACGGCAACAGGGAAATTGAGTGGGTCTATGAATTGCAGACGGCAATAGATTCCTACATTGATTTCCGGCAGCAGAAAATATCCAATGTGCGGGAAGAAATGGAACTCTTTGATTCTGAAAAATTGTTTTATGAGAATATTATGAATCAAACGGCATATTTCGGGACGAATGTTTTTGCAGGCCGTATTGCCAGACTGCTTTCGGTGGAAGCAGATCCTGTTTTCCTGGTAATGCTTGTGCATACAATTTCGGCGTACACCTATGATCCTGACGGCCTGATACTTACATCCCTTTCGGCAGTACTTATGAAGGCGAATCCGTCGGAACATGAATTGTTATACGGTATCTGCGATTCCGTATATGCCATATGCCGTTTTATGGGACGTCCTGCTTTTTATCGTAAGGGAAAGGTGATGCTTTCACGCTTATTGTTTCAAGTGTATGATAATAAAACAATTGCATATGCACGAAATACACTTTCAAAAATTAATGCGCTGTATATAAGTGATTGATATCATCTGGTCTTATTGCATAAACAGTACGATAATTAAAGAGATAGGTGAGCAGTTTCCTCAAAACTTCATATTTTTGAAATCTGTTCATCTGTCCTGATGAGGTAAATATGAATAATAAAAACAGAACCGGACTATACTCTTTTTTTGCAGTGATTTTTTTTATAGGAATCGCATCTGAAAGAAGTTTTGCACTTGAAGTAAACCAGACAGAACTCAAAACTGCAGGAAATGCAGATGCTGTCATATTTAAAAACTATACAGGACCTCATGCACGAATTGATTCACTGTCGGCTATAAAGGGAATAGGATCTGCTCTTGGAGCTGTGTTTTCCTCAGCACCGGAAAGCGCCGGAAGTACCGGAAATCAGAATCGTTATTATGTAATACATGCAGTGGATCCTTCTGTTAAAGAAAAGCTTGATGCTGATATTTTTGTTATTGGTCCTGAAGCAACAGTAGACCACATAGATAATATGCGTCGTATTATCGCATCATATCTTACCGCTGCATACGCATATTCTGATAGTGATGCTGCAACGATAGCAACATTTGTTACCGTATATAATGCTGTTTATCGCGGGAAACCGGATACGTTCAGGGATAAATACAAGGATGCGGTTACAAAAAATCTTATACCTGATAAAGTTGGTATTGCACTTGATTATAAGGAATGGCCGGGAAGAACACAGCTTGTTATACCTCTTTCCGATGTTGCAGACGGCGGATTGAGTACGGTCGATACATCTGTCATAAGTGACAAACAGGTTGTTCAGTCTATGCGTGAAAAAGAAGGGAAAGGCATAGATGACCGGAAAAATATGGTTGATATAAAGGAACGGGAAGCCGGGAATGCAACACAGAAGGCTCAGAATTCACAGAAGCAGGCTGTAGCGGAACAGAATAAAGCCGTCCAGGAGCAGCAGAAGCTCGAAGATGCAAAGAAGGCCGCTGCTGCTGCTCAGAATGAAGCTGCTGTTGCACAGAAACAGGCAGAAGCGAATCCAGGGGATAAGCAGGCGCGTTTGCTGGCGGAACAGAAACAAAAAGAAGCGGAACAGAAACAGAAAGAAGAAGAACAACAGAAGACAGCCGCCCTGGAACAGCAGAAAAAGGCAGACCAGGCGCAAATTGCTGCTGCTGACCAGCAGGCAAAAGCTGACAAAAAATTGAATGAAGCACAAACAGAGCGTACCGAAATAGCAAAAGACCAGCAGGCAGCTGTTGATGCCGGTTCAGATAACAGTTCTGCTCCCGGTGTATTTGCAGCAAGATTGACTGATGAGAAAAAGCTTTTTTCATCAATTGTAGAAGTAAGTTCCGTGACAGGTCTGGTACTCAGACAGTCTCCGGTAACGGTAATCCGTAACCGGGTTTTTTATGATACAGGTTCTAATTTTATTGCAGTTGCAGGGGAAAATGGTGGCAATGGTGCCGTAAAACTCGTGCTTCTGGATAAAAAAAATATGGAAATAGTCAGGGAAAGTACGGAAACGGTTGCGGAAGATTCTATGTTTGTTCAAAGCGGGAATGAGTATTACTGTATTATCAAAGATACTGATAAGTGGGTACTTGGAAAATATGATCAGAATCTTACCCTTACCTTGAAATCCGCAGTTCCTGTAAAAAGCAGTACCCCTGTTACCGTGGATATGAATGGTATTTGTGTTACCGCAGAAGACGGCTCTGTAAAACTACTGCGACCTTCGGATCTTACGGAAATAAAATAAGATTACTTTACAAAAATCTGCCTGCAGCCGCTTTGTGCAGGCAGATTTATCATTCAGTATCCGATTGCTTTTTTCGGGCAGATTTCAGCGCATTTTCCGCACTGTATGCAGTCCGCCGCGTTTAAGGCTGTCCCTTTGTAGGAGTAGGGACGAAGCGAAAATGCACATTTTTTTTCACAAAGTTTACAGGAAATACATTCACTGGAAACATGGAGTATGTGCCTTTTTTTCTGCAATAAAGAAATAAAAGCTGCAAGACTTCCCATAGGACAGAAATGACACCATGTCCTTTGATTATATGCAAATGACAGCAATATTCCAATAAAAGTAGTAACTACGATCATACGGTAAAAAACAAACCCGATCCCGGCTGGATTCCCCCAGTTTTTTTTAATGCCTATCGTGAACATGCTCATCATAAATAAAAAAACAACGGTACGGAAATACCATGATTTCAATAGTACCGGAACCTTTTTGTGTGCACTGATTTTTGACAGGACAGAATCATAAAAGCTGCCTCTCGGACACAGGTTGCCGCACCAGAATCTTCCTTTTGAAAAGGATACAAGTACCGGTAATACCATGCATAAAATGGCGGCAAGAGCTAATCTCCTGTCAATGAGGCCTGCAACTACGAATACAAAAAGTAAAATAAATGAATATTTTTTCCATGCTTTTAAGAACAGACTCATACAATACTCCTCGTTTATAATTATGAAGAGTAATTTTACTGATTTTACGGAATGTATCTGTAACCGGATTACATAGCGGCATAGTTCTTTGCAATTTTAAGCAAAGTTTCTTTTGTATTCTGTCCAGGATCTTCGATAACGATATCAAGCAGCTGCTGGAGAATTTTTCCCATGAGCGGACCGGCCGGGATACCGGCATTTTTAAGATCAGAACCACTGACAGCAAGATCCCTGATATGCAATGCCGTTTTTTCATCCAGTATTTTTTTTATACGGTCATGCAGTGCACACAGATTTTTTCCTGCTTCACTGTCGTGAATACGGACTGGTATACGGTGCATTCCATATATATCCGCAATCCTGAGCGCAAAAAGATCATCAACCAGATCGGTATGAACGCGGACAAGAAAACGGCGGACTGCTGCATCAGACCAGTTTTCTTCATAATGGAACATGTGCTGTTTTACAAGATGTGTTACATCGTCTATTACCGTATTGGGAAAACGCAGACGGATAAGAATTTTATGGACTATTTCTGCTGACACCGTCTCATGATTATAAAAAGTCAGTTGTACCGTCCCGCTCCCTGTATCTTCCGTTTCTTTTACTGCCGGTTTTCCGATGTCATGGAAAAGTGCAGCAAGACGTACAATCAGATTGCCGGCAGGTGCACCATCGCATGCATAAAAAAGATGATCCATGACATCAAATTCATGGAAACCTCTGCTGTCTGCCTGTATGCATCCTCTGCACGGACCGAATTCCGGTATAAAAAACAACAGAACACCTGTCTGTTCCATAAAATGCAAACCAATAGAGGGCTCCGGTGCCTGCAGCATTTTTATGAGTTCGTCACGGAACCTCTCTATTGAAATACCGGCCGTTATTTTCCTCACGGCCGGGTCGGAAATTGCTTCAAATGTTTTTTTTTCTATAACAAAACCGAGCTGGGCAGAAAACCTGAGCGCACGTATCGGCCGCAGTCCGTCCTCTGTAAAACGGTCTGCAGGATTCCCTACAGACCGTATAATTTTATGCTTTATATCCCTGCGGCCGTTAAAAGGATCTGTTACTTTACCGCTAAGCATATTAACCGCAATAGCATTCATGGTAAAATCCCTTCGTGAAAGATCATCCTGTATCGTTGCTGCGTATGCTATTTTATCCGGATGCCTTCCGTCACTATATCCTATATCGGTACGATACGTAGTCACTTCTATTTCATGACCCATAAAGTGAACGGTTACGGTGCCGTGTTCAATACCTGTCGGTATAACTTTACGGAACAGTGCCGTCACTTCCTGTGGAGTTGCGTTGGTTGCAATATCCCAGTCGGTTGCAGGTTTACCAAGCAACATGTCGCGGACAGCACCTCCGACCAGAAACGCTTCATATCCTTGCGCAGCAAATATCGTATTCATTTTTATCAGATCAGATGGTATTTTGATTTGTTTCATAACTGTTTTCATGATATGATTCATGACATGCTCAATTATACAAAAAAAAACTCTGGTCCGTCTACGCACCTCGTCGTTTTTACAGGTGGTGAATATCCTGTACCGGCGGATACTCAGAAATACTGGGAAACTGTTGCGGAGCCTGATTTTGTCATCGCTGCAGATTCCGGACTTGAAGTATTGGAAGAATACAACAGATATTATGGCAATAAAACATTTTATCCTGATCTGATTATCGGCGACATGGACAGCATACAGAATATATCGTTACTGTCCGGATATCCTGAAACTATAGTAAGACGCTGTCCGGCTGATAAAGACATGACCGATACAGAACTTGCATTGTCATATGCCAGGCGTGATGTAACCAGGGATGAAATATACCTGACTCTGGTTGGCGGAGACGGCGGACGCATAGATCATTTTCTGGGGATTTTTGATTTGTTTTCTACGGGAATTCATCCTGACGCATGGCTATGCAAAAAACAGATGCTTTTCTATAGCTGTACCGGAGATGCATTTTTTATCAGGAACTTAAAGCCTGATGATTATATCTCAATTGCAAGATTAAATGGTAACAGAGAAGGCGGTTCGATTTCTACACAGGGGCTGGAGTGGGAAAATGCTTCCTTCCGTACCGAAGGCATGCCGAGTATCAGTAACAGAATAAAAAAAAGCTTTTATCTGGAGGGAAAACCAGTTGAAATAACAATCCTTTGCGGGAATTTCGTTTTGATACTACCGGTTACGGCTATTCCGGTATGCCGGCGGAAAGAAAAATAATCGCACGTATTGCCAGCGTCATAGCGACTGCTCCAAAACAGATGAAAAATAGTGTTATTGCATGCAGCATAAATATCCACCGTATTTTTTCTCCGGTAACAAGCAGATAGTAGACGGATTCTGCAAATGAAAAAAAAGAAAAAAGGGATAAACCGATTCCGCTTACCGCACAACAGGAGAGAATCAGATGCTGGTCAGAATCAAGAAACTGTTGATAATTACCCGTAATATAAAACAGTATGAGACTTCCGGAGAGCAGTGTAAGAAAAATGGTTACACGATTTGTTAACCGGAAAAGAAGCGGCCTGCGGTGCCCCTGCTGTGATAATTGAAGAATCTGAATTTTGTTTGTTTCCATAATTACCTGCAATTATCCCCGTCTAGATAATATACTGTTTTTGTTATAGTATAAACGTGATTTATATTGGTCAAGAGGCATATATGCGCGTAAATGGAAAGGCTTTTACATTTATAATCGTATTGATTACAATCGGTTTTGTTTTTTATCTGGGATGGATTCAATTTAAAGTCGGCCCGGAAAACTGCGGTGTCCTTGTTTCAAAAACCGGAGGCATAAACACCTCACCGATTATGTCCGGCTCTTTTTCCTGGAGATGGGAACCGCTGTTGCCGACTAATGCGGAAGTCCGGGTCTTTTCATTAACTCCTTATACAACCGTAAAAACAGTGACAGGAAACTTACCGTCATCAGATGTGTACAGCCAGATGATAAAACAGAATGCAGATTTTTCGTACGCAATAAAATTTAATATTTCTTTAAAATTTACGCCTGCGGGAATTATAGCATCTGTAAAAAAATCAAATGCCAAAAATGATTCGGATATTACGGCCGAACTTGATAAGGCTGCAACACTTGCAGCTCAGCGGGGCGCAGACTGGCTTATCGGTAAAGCGGCGGCAGATACAGGTTTTAAATATACAGATGCCGGCAGTACCGTACTGCTTGATGCCGTAAAAACCGATACCGATTTCCCTGATATGGAATTTGTCAGTTTTTCTGTTGCATCCTGTACACTGCCTGATATGCTGCTGTACGACAAGGCTAAGGCTTCTTTTGATGTATACCGGAAACGAATCGATTCAGAGCTTGCGGAACAGGCAGGAAAAGATGCGGCTGCAATCGCAGAAGATGAAAGGGTGATGATACGGCTTTCAAGGCTTGGTGAAATCCTCAGAAAATATCCGGAGCTTTCCGATGTTATTAAAAACGGAGATCTGAATAGTATTCTGAAAACAGACAAAATATTTCATAATTAAT
>DCFS01000060.1:47351-55044 GCA_002319875.1 Treponema sp. UBA1798
CTTTATGGTATTCGCGGTGCTACCGTTGTTGAGAATACCGCATCTTCCATTCACGAGCAGATAGAGCGTATGTGCAGCAGTCTGTTCAGAGAAAATGGAATACAGGCAGGGGACATTGTTTCCATACAATTTACAGTAACACAGGATCTTGATGCTCTGAATCCGGCTGCTGCATTGCGCCGTTCAGACTGCGGAATGGATATTTCATCATGCGCACTTTTTTGTGCAGCAGAACCCTGCGTCAAAGGAAGTCTGCAGCATGTTATCCGTATACTTGTTACAGCCTATCTGGAACAGGGGACCATTCTGAAACACATATATCAGAATGGTGCTGAAATACTGAGACCTGATTTTGTACCACAAAAATAAAAAATCAAAATAATCACATGAATATATGGTTTGTAAGCCGTGAATATGCAGGTATTGCAGAAGCTGGTGGTGTTAAAAACGTTACCTGTTCTTTATGTGAAGAGCTGGCACGGACTGATAAGACGATAACCTGTTTTTTACCGTTGTATGGATGTACACAATTCGATGCTATAACTGATTATAAGGCCGATTTTGTTTTGCCGGTCAGTATTATGGTTTGCGGCAGACAGGAACAAGCCGTTTTTAATTGCGGCTTTACGTTCGGAAGAAAGATCCGAATCATATTTGTACAGCATCCTGCATTTCTTGAAAAACAGGCCGTTTACACCTATACGGAAAACGAACAGTTGCAGAATCCTGATCATTTGCATGGCGAAGGACATCGGGACAGTAAATTTCTTGATACGCTTTTCCAGAAAGCAGTGATTGCGTATGGTAATTTATGCATAGATATACCTCCGGATATAGTTCATTGCCAGGATGCAGCGGCGTCGCTGATCCCTGCATTTATGCAGATAAAGTCTTCTTCGTTTTTTTCAGGAACAAAATGTATTGTCACGATACATAATGCCGGTCCCTATTATCATCATGAATTTTCTTCCATAGATGAAGCCGCTTTTTTTACCGGATTACCAGAAAAAATCCTGAAAAAAGGCGAGAATGGAAAAAGAATTGAACCTTTTTTACTCGCTGCATCAAATTCAACAATGACAACAGTTTCTCCGGAATACGCAAAAGAACTTTTACAGAAAGACAATCCTGATACCGACGGGCTTTCTGCTGAATTTTCATTACGCGGTATTTCAGTAAAAGGAATAACCAACGGGATTGATTGTGAACAGTATGAACCTGCCGATATTACAAAATCGCTGTTGCCATACGCTTTCGATCCCCCTGACAATGTTTTTGAAGGAAAATATAAATGCCGTACATGGTTTCTTGAAAAACTGGCGGCAAAAAAAATATCCGTTTCAGATAATGCAATTCTGCCGTATCTTGACGATATCAAACGGTATGGATATCTGGAAAATGATAAGCGTATCTATTTTTCGTATCACGGAAGGATTGTATATCAGAAAGGAATTGATATACTTGCTGAAGCGGCCGGATGCTTGATTGAGAAATACCCTCAGATTTGTTTTATAGTTGTGGGGCAGGGCGAAGGGAATCTTGAAAACCGTCTGGAAAGAATGGCAGAACAATATGCAGGAAATTTTATTTATTATAAAGGTTATAATAAGAGACTCAGCCGGCTTTGTACCGCCTCGGGCGATTTTATCATTCTTCCGAGCATTTTTGAACCCTGCGGGCTTGAGGATATGATTGCACAGTTATTCGGTACGCTTCCGGTTGCTAATAAAACCGGCGGGCTGGCGAAAATACTGGATGGTAAAACCGGTTTTCTGTATGAACCGGATACGGCGGCAATGCTGGAAAGTGTTTTAACGAATATTATTGAAAACTTTCCCGGAGCGGGAGATTATTACCGCACTATGGCCGCAGCAGCCGCAAAGTATATTAAGGAAATGTATTCCTGGCAGGCAGTGACCAGAGAAAAATATCTGCCATTGTATCGTGAGGTACTTTCGGATAGTTTTTTTCACCGTTCATAGAGATTTCAAGTTAACACAGCAGGATTGCTTTGCGTATTCCTGATTTTTCTTCTGCCTCTTCTTTCCGGCTCCATATATGATATTTTTAATAAGATGACGTGTTCTTAACGTTCCTGTTACTTTGGCATTGTATATTTCCCGTAAGTTATTCAGGCTGCTTTCAAAAGTCTGTTGTTTTTGAAGGTACCTCATTTATTGAAATCATTTTTCTGTTCAGCAGAAAATCTTACGGAGGGTATATGTCGGGGAAAAAAATACTGCCGGCCATGGTTATACCGATACTGGTATTTACATCCTGTGCTGGCAAAAAAGGTACAACAGCAAAAAGTATGGAGCAGATATATTCGGAAGAGGGCAGACCTGTTCACGTTCGCACAATACAGGCTCAGCCGTTTTCTGTATATCTGAAGTATCCTGCGGATTTCAAGGCCAGGACTCAGTCGACAGCATATGCAAAAATATCAGATGTGGTTCGTGAAATCAGTGTGCGGGTTGGAGATCATGTAGCGCGGGATCAGGTAGTACTGACGTTTTCTTTGGACGACACCGCCTACCAGCGGGCAAAAATGTCTTATGAAAATGCGGAAGCTGCATATAACCGTACAAAGACACTGTTTGCCGCATCGGGAGTATCAAAACAGGATTTCGACAATGCGCAGACACAGTATGAACTGGCAAGGGAAGCCTACCGGTCGGCAAGTGAGATGATCCATGTGAAAGCACCGATCGACGGCTATATCAGTCAGCTGAATGTACAGACGTCAGCGAATGTCAGGCCGGGAGATGCACTGTTTACGGTGACAAATCATGATGGTTTTGAAGCTTATTTTTATGTATCAGCGGATGAAATTGACGATATCCGTACAGGTGAAAGAGCACTTATAGACGGAAAAAATGAAACTATCGAAGGCCGCGTAACGGAAGTATCTCTGAATATGGATGCGGAAAAGCGTGCATTCCTTGTCAAAGCTTTTTTTGCAGGGAAACCAAAGACTCTTGTAAGCGGGATGAGTGTGGATGTTTCGGTTGAAGCATACAGAAATGAAAATGCGGTCAAGGCCGGGCAGCAGGAACTGGTCCGGGAAGGCGATACATGGGTTGCATATGTCGTAAAAACAGGAAAAGCTGAAAAACGTGCAGTATCCATCGGTCGGGAACAGGGGCTGGACTATGAAATACTGGGTGGTCTGGAACCGGGAGATATACTGGTAACAGATGGAGCCCAGGATCTGTACGATGGCGAGAAGGTCCGGCAGATAAGCGGCGGAGCCGGTACCCCTGGGGAAGGACAATAAGATGAATATTGTAGATCTTTCGATCAAACGTCCTATCATGATTTCGATGGGACTGATAGCTCTGACGCTCTTCGGGGTACTTGCATATTTTACACTGCCGCAGAGCCTTTTCCCTACGGTAAAAATTCCATATGTAACAGTACAGACGACGTATGCCGGTGCAAGTCCCGATGTCATAGAAATGCAGATAACAAAAAAAATAGAAGATCAGGTAGCTGCAATCAGCGAACTTGATACGATACAGTCGTATTCAATGGACAGTGCGTCTGTCGTAATAGTTGAGTTTAAGTATGGCAAAGATGAAAATCTTGCCCTTCAGGAAGTAAAGGACAAGGTTGATGCGATCAGCGCTGATCTGCCGGACGATTCTGATAAACCGGTCATATCAAAAATCGATATTTCTACGATGAGTCCGGTTATGAGTATCGTTCTGGAAGGAGATCTGAGTCCGACGGAACTGTATACGTTTGCAAGCAACACGGTAAGCGACCGGTTTTCACAGGTATCCGGTGTAGGCAGCGTGGATATTTCAGGCGGATCAGAGCGTGAAATACAGGTGAACATAAAACGTTCGACGGTCTATGAACGTGCCATACCGGTTACCCAGATCAGCGGAATACTTGCAGCTGCAAATGTGGAACTTCCCGGTGGAAATTTTACGTATCAGAACCGTGACATTCCGGTACAGATGAAAGGAAAATTTACCGATCTGGATCAGATCAGAAATATGGATATACCGACGAAAACGGGTATCTTTAAGCTACGTCAGCTTGCGGATGTCGAGGATACGAACAAGACGGTACGCATCAGGACGACGCTGCTGGATAAGAAAGCCGGGACACGTAACGATAACGCAATTCTGCTTGAGGTCGTAAAAAATCCCAGTGCAAATACGGTGGAAGTTGTCAACGGTATCTTGGAGCAGATCCCGGTTATCGAACAGATGTCGGGGAAACACGTACATTTCAAAGTCATAAAGGAAGATGCAACCTTCGTCCGTGATACTGTAAACGATACGCTTTCGAATGTCTATCAGGGAATTCTTCTGACAGGACTGGTCCTGCTGCTCTTTCTGCATGACCTGCGGTCAACACTGATTATTGCACTCGCCATGCCGTTTTCAATTATCGCGACATTCCTCGTAATGAAAGCGATGGGAATAGGATTAAACATGATGTCTCTGATGGGGCTTTCAAGTTCGACAGGAACTCTGGTGGCCAATTCCGTTGTCGTACTGGAGAATATCTTCCGGTACAAGGAACTGGGACACGGCAGGGTTGAATCGGCATCGAAGGGTACTAAAGAAGTTCTGGTGGCGGTATTTGCATCTACGTTGACGAACATCGCGGTATTCCTGCCGCTTGCGAATATTTCCAGCATGATCGGTCCTATTCTTGCTAACTTTGCATATACGATCGTTATTGCAACAGTATTTTCGATTATAGTGTCATTTACGCTGACACCGCTTATGGCATCCCGTATCCTGCCGGAAAAGGTAAAGAAAGAAGGGCCTCTCAGCCAGGCACTGGAAAGAATGTTTAAAAGCTGGGAAGTATCATACAGAAAAACGCTTGAAGCAATACTCAGAAATAAACGGCACAGCGCAGCGACTATTATCGCTACGCTTGTGGTGTTCGTCGTCTGTATGAAGCTTTTCACCAGACTGCCTTTTGAACTTGTAACAAAGACGGATGGCGGTAAAATCCAGCTAAGCGCTGAACTGCCTCAGGGCAGCGACCTTGAGACGACAGCAAAGCTTTTGAAAAATATTGAAGACCGTGTGGCTCAATATAAGGAAGTTGAATCTGTAGAAACCATCCTCGGTTCTCTTGGAACTCTGAATCAGGATGTAAGCGTTGCAAAGATGAATGTTTTCCTGGTACCAAAAAAACAACGCAGGGACAGTAACAGCATTCTGGCAACTAAAATGACGCGGACCCTTTCAGATATACCGGGCGTAAAAATCCGTGTTTCCGCGCTTTCTGAACTGTCGGTCGGAGATTCGAATTCCGATATCGATCTCTATCTGAAAGGAGAAGATACGGGAAAGCTGCAGCAGTATGCAAACTCAATACAAAAGGAAATGAATAAAATACCCGGGGTATCGAATGTATCGCTGAGTTCTAAATCCGGCAAACAGGAACTCGATTTCGTACCGGACAGGAAGCAGCTTTCCGAGGACGGCCTTACGGTACAGGATGTGGCATTGACACTTCGTTCAGCAGTGAATGGCCTTGTCTCTGCAAAGTATAAAGAGGGTAGCGATGAGTATGATATCCGGGCTGAAATAGAAAAAGGATCACTGAATGATATAGAAGATATCCGCAATATACCGGTGGTGTCGCAGGCCGGTATCTATCCTCTTTCGCGGTATGCAAAAGTCGGTTTTGCAGATGCAACAAACAAAATCATGCGTGTCGACAAGATCAGGACTGTCGAAATTACCGCAGATGTACTTCCCGGCTACAGTTCGGGTGAAATGACGTCTGCAATACTTGACAGCATACACAATATGAATCTTCCGACAGGCTATTCGATTGAACAGGGCGGGTCGACGAAAATGCTCGGCGAGACGGTCAGAGACCTGTTAACGGTATTCGCTATTGCAATAATTTTAACATACATGCTGCTTGCCGCTACGCTTGAAAGTCTGTCCCAGCCGCTGTTTATCCTTGCAACGGTTCCGCTGGCGCTGATAGGTGTTGTCCTTATCTGTCTGTTTACAGGTACCGTTATAAATATGGTTGCCATGCTTGGTATGATCATGCTTGTGGGAATCGTCGTCAACAATGCGATCCTGCTGCTGGATTATTATAACCAGTTAAAGGCGAAAGGACTGGGAACACGGGAGGCAATGCTTGAAGCGTGTCCTACAAAACTGAAAGCTATCCTGATGAGCAACATCGCAATCGTTCTGGGCATGCTGCCGATGGCGATGGGACTGGGAGCGTCCGGTGCTGAAATGAGGCAACCGATGGGTATGGTTATTATAGGCGGTATCATTTCATCAACAGTGATGACGTTGTTTCTGATCCCCGCGTTGGAATATCTTGCGTCCAGAGACAGAAAATCAGATGCCGGACAGCTGGCCGGAGTGCCAGCCGGTGTTCCGGAAAACTAATTAACAACCGGTGGTGCGGCTTTCCTGTAAAATCAGAATGCCGTTGCTGCCGGAGAAGGAGTATAGGTAATAACTATGCAAAAAAATATACGGGTATGTATCTGTCTTACAGCGCTCACGCTGTTTTTCAGTGTGTCGGCGGAAAATTACAGCCTTGCAAAATATCTGAAGGAAGTGGAACAGGAAAATCCTGATCTGCAACTGTCCCGGGAAGATGCGGCTGCGGCGGACGAGGGCGTAAAGCAGGCTTTTTCAGCTCTTTTGCCGTCAGTGGGTTTGTCCGGCGGTTATACACGGAATCTGAAAGATGTCGATCAGCCCACTGCGGTTGCGGCAAGTACGACAGCAGTTAACGGAGTATATCCGGTAATATATCAGAATGTTGATTCAAACTACGATAATGAATTGTCTGTCGGTGTTGGTGTAACGCAGAATCTGGTTGATCCTGCATCGCTTGCAAAATTCAGTCAGGCAAAAAAAAACAGGGAACTGAGAAAAAGCGTGACTGAATATACGCGCCAGAAGATCCTGACGGAGGCGAAGAAACTGTATGCACAGGTCCAGCTGCTGGAGGCTGTTGCAGAAGTAAAAAAGGAAACGGCAGAAACCTCAGAAGCCGTATACCGTAATATCGAAAAAAAATATAACGCAGGGACAGAAACCGAACTTGACCTGAGAATGGCTGAAGTAGACTGGAAGAGTGATTTGTCAGCACAGGCGGAAGCTGAAAAAAATGCGGCATTGGGCATGATGTCCTTAAAAACTGTCGCAGGAATACCTTTGAACCAGGATGTGGCGCTGACAGAAGATGCGGAAGATCTTCCTGAGAAACCGGAAAAGCAGTCATTCTCGACAGTACTTGGCAACAGAATGGACTACCACGCACAGTTATTGTCGAAAGATGTGGCAGACATTGCGGTCCGTGCATCGCTTGCTACATTTCTGCCGACAGTGACAGGCAGTTTTACGTATGCATACGGACAGTATGGCGGATATGAAGGAAAAGATGACTGGGACGCATATGATTATACGGCAGAGTCGATCGGTCTGAAAGTAACAATTCCACTGTTTACAGGCGGGTACCGGCTGTCTCTGATAAAGAGTGCACAGATAAACCGGACGCAGACGGACATCCAGATCAGACAGAAAAGGAACAATATCGAACAGGATCTTGTATCGGACGAACTCCGGCTTGAGGAAGCAGAAAGCCAGGTGGATCAGGCAAAAGCGCTGAAAACTACTGCAGAACGGGCTCTGTCAATAGCGCGGACAGCTTTTGAGAACGGACTTGGTAC
>DCFS01000262.1 GCA_002319875.1 Treponema sp. UBA1798
ATTTTTGATGGCAGCTTTTGCTCAATATACCGGAAAAATACAATTTTGTATGCAGGGATTACCGGAGGCCTCTTCAGATGTGAAATTATGTGAACCGGACCCTGCGGCGGGGATGACTCCTCCAAAGTAATCTGCAGGCCTTAATCATTACGCTTAAGTTGCTTATTCATTACGATTATGAGGCTTAAGCGTAATGATTGTGTTGCTTAAGCGTAATGATTAAGACATATAATCATTACACTTGTGTACCTTAATCGTAATGATTATGACTATTAATCGTAATGATTAAGCGTGAAATGTCAGAGAGTCCTGATATGCACCTTTCGGAAGTGGTCCTAAAAGTTAAAGGAAAATCGTATTATTCTGGTAAACTGTTTCCCCGGTTCAGTAATCTTTCCGCCGGACACATCCTGCGGCTCAAGCGCAAGTGCGCACGAAGGAAACGCATCCATTTGCGTGTTACAGTTAGTGCTTCTGATTTTTGTGGGTGCCGTCAGGAATCCGCCCGTATAGAGCCATATATCCGGCGCGTCGCTTTCCGCTGTCATGGAAATATCATGATTACACAGTACTGCCTGTGCGGCGGCGAAGCCGTTATTATAACCGTGTCCGTACTTGAGCTGCCGGAACGGATCTGGTTTTTTTATATTTTCATACAGCATCACAGATTCCGTAAAGTCGAAAGCTGTCCCATGGACGTCGAACTTTGAAACGGGAATAAAAAGGCTGTCGTTCCGGTATGCATAGTGTGCATCTATTTTTAATTCATGCTCAAATACTGTTTTTCCGGGAGTGAAATTCCAGTATGCATGTGTTGTAGGATTAAAAAGTGTCGGTTTGTCGGATACTGCAGAAATCCCGATTACAATGTTTTTCCCATCGAGCTGATAAACCACACGGATGGTACGTGTACCGGGAAAGCCGTCAAGACTGTCCGGCAGCAGTATCATGAACTCCGCTGAGTCTGATTTCAGGTCAACCTGTTCCCACTCGGACCGCGCTGTTGAATGAAAACCGCCGTGCAGCTGATTTTTTCCGTCATTCCGTGAAAGCTGCAGGTGTTTACCGTGGATATTACCTGCTGCGCTGCGTATCCTTCCGCATACCGGGGCAATGATGGTCCCTGCATACGACGGATCCGAAATATAGTCTTCCGCGTTTGCAAGGGTAAGCAGCGGTTGTAACCCGTTGCACAGCGTAAGTTCCTGCATCGCCGCCCCTGCAGCAAGAAGATGAAGCTGCATATAGGTATTTTTTATACAGCACTCCGGTTTCATATATCTATAGTAATTGATTCCGTTTGATATGGCTACAGCAATTTTTTACAATAAGAGAGCAACTTTATTTAATGCGGTATAAAAAAAAACGTGCGATAATTTTCTTTCAGTTGGGAGTTAATTTCAAATGGCATATTCAGTTGAATTCCGTCATATTACTAAATTTTTCCCCGGTGTCAGGGCCCTTGACGATATAGGTTTTAAAGCCGGAGGGGGAAAAGTACTTGCGTTCCTCGGTGAAAACGGGGCAGGAAAATCAACGTTGCTCAAGATCCTCAACGGTGATTATCAGCCTTCGGGCGGTGAATATCTGCTGGACGGGAAACAGATGCATTTTGATACACCCCGTCAGGCGATAGAAGCCGGTGTCAGTGTAATCTATCAGGAGCGGCAGATCCTTTTTGAGTTGTCTGTTGCGGAAAATATATTTTTAGGCCGGCAGCCGGCGGACCGGTGGGGTATTATCAATACTGCAGAAATGAACCGCCGGGCCCGTAAAATCATTGAAGATTTCGGACTGCCGATCAAAGCCACTGCGAAAGTCAAGGATCTGTCGATCGCATATCAGCAGATGGTAGAAATTATGAAGGCCTACAGCCGCGATAATCTGAAATGTATCTGTTTTGACGAGCCTACTGCTTCGTTGAGCGATTCGGAAATAGCCAGTCTTTTTTCCATTATCAGAAAACTCCGCAATGAAGGGAAAGTCGTTATATATGTTTCTCATCGTATAAAAGAAATAAAACAGATTGCTGATAATGTGGCTATTTTTAAGGACGGGCGTTTTATTACCATGCTCGATGCCAAAAACTCCGAAGAGAGTGAAATGATAAAACTTATGGTCGGCCGGGAGCTTGGAAATATATTTAATGATCTTGACCGTAACAAGCAGATTGGCGACGTATTGCTTGAGGTAAAAAATGTTTCAAGCGATTATGTTGAACCGGTTTCTTTTCAGCTTCATAAAGGGGAAGTCCTCGGTTTTGCAGGCCTTGTGGGTGCCGGACGTACGGAAGTAATGCGCGCTGTTATCGGTGCCGATAAGATGCTTTCCGGAGAAATATATCTGGAAGGAAAGCGTATTTATAACAAAGATCCCCATGACGCAATGAAAAATGGTATTGTCCTGGTTCCCGAGGATCGTAAGATGCAGGGAATCCTGGCAAATCTGGATGTAGAAAAAAATATTGTTATCGATGCAATGGACAGCAATTCGAACATATTCGGCATACTGGATACCCGGAAGGAATCGGCTGTCGCGGACCGTCAGATACGGGATTTTTCCATAAAAACGCCGAGTCCGCATAAAATGATTGTCGAACTGTCTGGAGGTAACCAGCAGAAATGCATTGTCGCGCGCAGTATGGCTATAAAGCCAAGGATTCTTATTCTTGACGAACCGACAAAAGGAATTGATGTAGGGGCGAAGAGTGAATTTTATCATATGATATGCAGATTTGCCAGACAGGGATTGGGCGTCATTCTTATATCGAGCGAACTGCCGGAAGTTATCGGGCTTTCCGACCGTATTATTGTTATGAAAAACCACCGGATCAGCGGGGAAGTCCGACGC
>DCFS01000150.1 GCA_002319875.1 Treponema sp. UBA1798
GTGTGGTGGATCGCAGGTTTGCGCGGCGTTGCCCAGAACGGACCCACGTCTATTTTTTCACCCATCTTGACTTTACCGAAATCAGTATCAATACCCGTATCACAGAAATGATTGTATTTTGCAATTTCTGCGGTAAACACGGCCGGATCACATCCTATCTGTTTTGCAAGTCCTTCAAGTGTATCAGACGTCAGTACACTTCCGTCTTTAATCATTTCATCAATATCGTTGCCCCATGAATTCTGGCCTCCATGCTGAGGATTACCGGCAGAAGACTGATCACAGATGATCCAGAACATTCCATCAGGCTGCTGGAGTGCAGCTTTAGCCATAACATCTCGGCTTTCGTATTCTGAAACAAAACGTTTTCCTTCTTTGTTGACGAAAACCTGATTTTCGGCACTCGTCCACAATCCTCCGCCAAGAGAACCCGTTACCGGATGAGAACTGGGCATCAATTGAATGAATCCCATGCCCACAAGATTTGCACCCGCTGCTTTTCCCATAATAATACCATCACCGGTGGCAAGCTGTGTGTTTGTCGTCGGCATTGTATCCGACAGGCAACCCCAGTAATCGTCATACTCTTTTGCCATTTTCGGATTTGCACCATATCCTCCGGTTGCCATAATCACGGCTTTTTTCGCATAAAGAGTTACTTTTGTTCCGTCAGCTTTTACAGCTTTCACACCTACAACTCTGCCCTTTTTCATGATAAGTTCTTCGGCTTTCGTTTCAAGCATGATTTCCGTGCCGAATTTTTTGTTCATGGCTACAAGCGGTGTAATAAATCCGTGTCCTACAGAAGAATTCAGATGATGCATGCGTGGCCACAATCCCCCGAGAACTGTTGATATAGCATCGCCGATTTTTGTGTCACTGTCGTTTGAAGCCAGCCAGTTTAAGGCGTCAAGAGAATTTGCGGTAACAGTATGAACGAGCGTATAGTTACCATGAATCTCTTTTCCATCCAGTCCTGTCCGTTTACCGCCAAGATAGGTCTGGTATGTATGCAATTCAACCGTATCAAACAATTTGCTGGTGTCCCCCGCAAGATAATCCGCTATCTGTTTCTGGAGTGTGACAAGAGTATCACGGTATTCTGCGTCGATCGTTGACGGATCGGTTTTCTGAATTTCCTTAAGTGAAGCAATCATAGATGGATCCATCGGGACATTTTTCTGCCGTTCAGGATCAACCGCATTATACGCGCCGCCGGCACGGATTGTGTTTCCTCCGAGCGCAGCGCCCTTTTCTATCAGGATTACTTTTGCACCTGCCTGAGCTGCACTGCCCGCTGCTGCAAGTCCTGCTCCTCCGCCACCGATTACAACGATATCGGTTGTCTGCTTTATAGCTTTACCTGCATGCAGAGTTGCGCCCTTCTTTGCCTGAAGGACAGCCACATCTCCGCCAGCCTGTGTAACACAATCGGTCACAGCGGCAAGAATCGCTTTACTCGTGATAGTTGCACCGCTTACCGTATCTACGGCGAGAGTCTGTCCTTTCACAATAGCCTGGGAAATCTTTTCTATTGCAGGATCTGCAACTCCCTTTGTCTCCCTGTTTTCTCCGACTGTTACAGATTTGATCGCTTTATCTGAAAAAACCACTGTCACTGGTACAGGACCGCCATTTCCCTGGGATTGCCCTGTATACGTCCCCGATTTAAAGGACAGAGACGGACCTTTCTGTGAACATCCGGCCAAGGCTGCTGCCAGTATAATTGCCGGAAGCATTTTTTTTAATAGTAATTTCATAAAATACCTCTTATGACCGCCAGTATATAGATAAAATGCGACAGAGTCACCCCATATCTATGATAAAAACCGGCAGGAAATAATGTAACCTGTTGACGAAATATTTCTGTCTTGATAAAATA
This sequence comes from Treponema sp. UBA1798, assembly GCA_002319875.1. GTDB lineage: Bacteria > Spirochaetota > Spirochaetia > Treponematales > Treponemataceae > Treponema_D. Next base: position 1,883 of record DCFS01000150.1, read on the forward strand.
AACAAGTGTAAAAAGTCTGCTGAATATCTGTTCACCTATAATTACAGATATTCAGCAGACTTTTTTTTAAAAAAAAACAAGTAAAAATGCAGAGGTATCAATGAAAAGCTTGAGGGCAAAAATTCTGATTACCATTTTAACAGTAATCATTCTTTCAAATCTTGCGATAACACACATCGCATATAATATTTCAAAAACAAACCTTCTGAAGGCAGGGGAAGCGGATCTCGTCCATGTTACGGAATCAGTTTCAGCCCAGATTGCGGATGTAAACCGGCAGGAATTTAAGATGCTGAAATCCCTGGCGGAACTGCCGCAGGTCAGTAATCCCGATACTCCGCTGTCAGAAAAATACCAGACGGTAAGACCCGTTATGAAAACGGACAGTTCATATCTGGGAATAACAGTTCTTGATAATACAGGGAAAGGATATACAGCCGCTGGCGATTTTACCGACTTTTCGGAACGGGCATACTTTCAGGAAGCTATGGCTGGAAAATATTATGTGCAGGATCCTTTTGTAAATAAAGTTTCAAATAAATTGGCAATGTTTTATTCTGCTCCGGTTTATGATTCTTCGCACTCCGTTATAAATGTTGTATTTACCGTTTATGACGGCTATGTACTCTCAAACGTTGTTGAGAAGATCGTTGTAGGCAAAAAAACTACTCCGATTGTTGTTAACAAAAATACGGGAACCATAATTGCAGACGCGAACCATGATAATGTTTCCGGTAGTCAGAGCATCGTAACGCTTGCAAAAAAGACTCCCTCATTTACTGATGTTCTCAAAAAAATAATGGCAGGAACGACAGGGCTTTCATACTATCACGACGGCAGTAAAAATATGGTCGCTTCCTATCAACCGGTTCCTGATACAGACTGGATGGTCGTAATACTTGCTCCTGCAGGAGATTTTCAGCAGGGTATCCAGCTGATACTTCAGACTATGATTTTCGCATTGCTTATTATGATTCTTGTATCAGCTGTCCTTTGCGGCGCTATTATAGGAAAATCTGTAAAACCTCTGCAGAATGTAAAAAAATCAATAAATATGATTGCAAGTGGCCGGGCGGATTTGACGCAGCGTATCAAGATAACAACAAAAGATGAAATTGGTGCAGTTGTAGACGGATTTAATGCATTTACGGGAAAATTACAGTCGATCATATCCGGTATCAAGGATTCAAAAGATTCCCTTGCAGCCGCCGGAGAGGACCTGCGCGCGGTTGCCCAGGACACGTCAGTATCTGTAACACAGATTATCAGCAATATTGACGGAGTAAACGACAGGATTACAAGTCAGGCGGCAGGTGTTGAAGAAACTGCAGGTGCGGTACATGAAATTGCTTCTAATATTGCTTCACTCGGGAAAATGATAGAAAACCAGTCAAGCGGAGTAACCCAGGCGTCTGCAGCCGTAGAAGAAATGATCGCAAATATAGGTTCCGTAAACCAGTCTGTGGAAAAAATGGCGTCAGCTTTTCAGGAACTGGATTCAGGTGCACAGACCGGATATGCAAAACAGAAAGATGCAAACGAACGGATTCAGCAGATAGAAAGCCAATCGGAAATGTTGAAAGATGCAAATACGGCGATTGCAAGTATTGCAAATCAGACTAACCTTCTGGCAATGAACGCAGCCATAGAAGCAGCTCATGCCGGGGAAGCAGGAAAAGGATTCAGTGTCGTCGCAGATGAAATACGGAAACTTTCAGAAACGTCGCGGGAACAGTCAAAAACGATCGGAGACCAGTTATCCAAAATAAAAAAATCCATAGAGGAAATGGCGTCTGCATCGGGTGAATCGAACGCAGCCTTCCAGTCAGTATCGACGAAAATACGTCAGACAGATGAACAGGTCAGGCAAATAAAATCTGCAATGCTGGAACAGTTAGAAGGATCTAAACAGATCAGCGAAGCACTCCATGCCATGAATGACAGTACACATGAAGTGCATACTGCATCTTCTGAAATGTCTGAAGGTAACAAGGCTATTCTTGATGAAGTAAAAAGACTTCAGAGTGCAACATCAGCCATAAAGGAAAGTATCACGGAAATGAGAATCGGCGCAAAAAAAATAAACGAAACAAAAACCGCATTGACGGACATTTCAGATAAACTGCATGGTTCCATACAGGAAATCGGAAATCAAATCGACCAGTTCAAAGTCTGAAAAAAGTGAAGCACCTCACCGCTGTAAGCAACGGGGTATGGAGTTCTCTAAAGTATATCGCCGGCGGGATTTTATACACTTCATACGTCCCTGATGCAGGCTTTTACCCTCTCTGCTTATGCGGATCTTTTACAGGACGATTTCTTCTGCATCTTCGGGGGCATTATGATAATATGTCTCCCAACCCAGATATTTCGTTACCGCTTCATACACTATGCCTGCAACATGAGAACGTACCATTGCTACGTGATGTT
>DCFS01000011.1:0-563 GCA_002319875.1 Treponema sp. UBA1798
ATACTGAATGATGTTTTTTTTCAGTTCCAGTTTTAATTTCTGCAAAACAGAAAGAAGTTCATCATATGAAATAGGAGAATCTGTCATTCCCCTGAATTCCTTTTCATAGATATAAGAATTATTTTTGACTGTACAATCGAGAAGTTCATGAACCGGAGGCAGAAGCGATCCCCGAATAGTATAATTCGGTTCAATTTTAATAGATGCATTTTCATTGGAGCATATAATTTTCTTTTCATCTTTAGTCCCTTGAAGAGACACATGGTAACCTGCAAAGTTCTATTCATTTATTATTCTTTTGAGCGCTGTTTCGATATTCTGGCAAGCTATACCACGTTCATCAATCGGCAGATATACAAGACAAAGGTCAACCGACAGTCGGGGAATATCGTTAAAAAACATATTAATAGCTGAGCCGCCTTTCAATGCAAAATCTCTTTATTTTGGAACAAACGGAATGGTTTCAAGAAGCAGCGATACCTGATTTTTATATTCTTCTCTTATACCCATTACCTTCTCTCTGTTCAGAATTCAGGCAATACCGGTTTAACAGATTGTATCAG
>DCFS01000011.1:847-2272 GCA_002319875.1 Treponema sp. UBA1798
AATAATACAGTACTCATAAAAGACCACCGTTGCAGGCAACTCATTGTGTATTTTTAATGTGTTTAAAATACGTGTCAGGCATCTGCCTTATTTTATTGTTATCTGCCTCATTTGGTGCTAAAACGATGCAGATAAAGATTCGATGAGGTAGATAATGCGTATATTTTCATTTAGCAGGCCTGATTTTCTCACTTTCCCTCCGGATGTTGTCAGTCAGATTGCCTGCATTCATGAATATAAAGGCAAGCAGGATTTGTTTCTTGAAGCTGACCGTGATTCTCTTTCCGTGTTGCTTGATGTTGCCAAGATCCAGAGCACGCGAGCTTCGAATGCAATAGAGAATATTCATGCACCGGTAAAGCGGATCGAGGCTCTCGTCCGACGGAAGACAGAACCTCAAAACCGCAGTGAACAGGAAATATCCGGATACCGGGACGTACTTAATACCATTCATCAGAATTATGATCACATACCCGTTTCCAGAAATATTATTCTCGAGCTTCACCGTGATTTATATTCATATACCGGACAGGGCTATGGTGGAAAGTTTAAGATGGCTGATAATATCATAGCTGAAACGGAAGACAACAGAATCAGCCGGATACGATTTAAACCGCTCAGTGCGTTCGAAATTCCTGATGCGGTAGCCGCTTTGTGTGATGCATGGAATGAATCCCGTACAACTCAACTGTACGATCAGCTGGTACTTATTCCCTGTTTTATCCTTGATTTTCTGTGTATTCATCCGTTCGATGATGGCAACGGACGGATAAGCCGTTTGCTTACGTTGTTATTATTATATCAGTCCGACTACATTGTCGGGAAATACATCAGTATAGAAATGCTTATCGAGAATGATAAAAAATCATATTATGATACGCTTGAAGCCTGTTCAAGCGGCTGGTGTGAAGGAAAAAACGAGTACATGCCGTTTATCCGTTACTATCTGGGCATCCTGATAAAGGCCTACCGTGAATTTGAAAACCGTGTTACAGGTCTTTACACGGACCGCAAACTGTCAAAAGAAGCACGCATCCGTCACGTCTTTGAAACACAATTGGGGGCTCTCACGAAACGGCAGATACTGGAGTTGTGTCCGGATATCAGTACGACAACCGTCGAACGTACACTGAAATCTCTGCTTGATGCAGAAATTATCGGCAAGACAGGAGCCGGACCCCGGACTGCCTATTTTAAAAAAGAAGGAATATTCATATGACCGCACAGGATCTGAAAAATTCAATACGCCAAATGACTGTACAGGGCAAACTGGTGCCGCAGCAGGTTTCTGACGGCACAGCTGTTGAGCTGCTGAAAAAGATTGCCGCAGAGAGGACTCGGCTTGCACAGGAAGGAAACATAAAAACGGACAAAAATCCGTCAGTCATCGACCGCTGTAATGGATCCTTTTATGAAAAGAAAGGA
>DCFS01000011.1:2608-3009 GCA_002319875.1 Treponema sp. UBA1798
GCGTGGGAACGGATGTTATATTCAATTTCCTTTTTCCTCTTCCTCCTCTTGCCGAACATCAGCGTATCATTGGCAGGCTCAATGAATTACTGCCGGAATGTGATGACATGGCAAAACCGGGTACATGATTGAAAACAGCCTCAGGAGAAGCTGTTTTATGTGATTTAAATTCATAGATATACTCGTGAATGAGTTAGTCCCATTTGCAAAATTTCTTTGCTTCATTAATTTGGTTTGTTAAAAGTTTACAAAGATCTTCATTTCTTTCCTGAGGGGAACAGGGATTTTGTGTCATTATTTCTAAAAAGGTAGTACTTAATCCATCAAGATTGCCGAAAGGAACGGCTGTACAGCTATCAATGAATTTTATTTGTTCCTGTTGAGTAGACGCAAATAGTTTT
>DCFS01000336.1:0-13368 GCA_002319875.1 Treponema sp. UBA1798
AAAACGATTTAACAGAATTATTTTCCATTTTTTCCTCGCGCGCCGAAGGCGTCAAACTAACATAAGGGAACCTCTAAAAACTTCAGTTTTTAGAGGTAACTCTGAAAAAGCGATGTTTTAAGTCGTGATATTACAACGACTTAAAACTCGACGGCACCTCTAAAAAGTCACTGAAAGTGAGTTTTTAGAGGTGCCCTTACTGCTTATACTGTAAAAATAAGGGATATAAAAATGAAAGCATTAATTCTCACGGACAATGAATACAAAACGACTGTGTATACTTCGTTGTACCAGCAGGTGATCCAGATTCTGGAACAAAAAGGATATGAAGTTACAATAAAAGAAGCCGGACGGACGCTGCACAACTGTATCGGCTGTTTCGGCTGCTGGGTAAAAACACCGGGTGAATGCGTCATACGCGACGATATGACCTCAATCAACCGATTGTATGTAAACAGCGATGCAGTTATATTTCTTAGTCCTGTCGTCTTTGGACAGTTCAGCGCAAATATTAAAAACGTATTCGACAGGCTGCTGCCCAGACTGCTGCCGTTTTTTATCCGGAAAGCCAACGGTTCTACCGCGCATCCGCTCAGATATGCAAAAAATCCCCAGGTGTACATTATCGGATATGGAAGCGGTCTGGAAACCGAAGACATACAGCTTTTTAAAGACATCACCATAAAACACCACCCGGAAATAATAACGGGCCTTTATCAGAGGGTGCAGGATAAAGAAAAAATAGAAAACCTGTTCATGCAGAAGTATATCATTCCTCCGCTGCCGCAGGTACCTGTTCCGGATGCAGCCGGTTATTCCGCGCGCAAAACGGCAGAAAATGAGAAAACAGAATTCCGGAGAAAAAAGGTTGTGTTTGTAAACGGAAGTCCGCGGGCAGAGGCACAGACAGCATCTGCATCGTTCATTGCACGGGCAGCCGGGCTGTTTGACGATTCCCTGTATGAAAAAGAAACAATCCAGGTACGCAAAGTTTCACAGCCGGAAGAGGAAAAGGTGTTTGACAAAATAAAAACAGCCGATGCAGTTATTTTTGTTTTTCCGTTGTACGTCTTCTGTCTTCCGGGCCTTCTTACGGGGTTCCTCCGGGATTATGCAGACTTTGTAAAAACGACAGCTCAGGGACAGAACAGTCCCTTTGTGTATACAGTTATCAACTGCGGATTCCCTGAACCGTATATTAATACCGAAGCGGCAGGGGTCATTAAATCATTCTGCCGGCACACTGGCATGAAATTCCGCTCCAGCATACTCATCGGAGGCGGAGTAATGATCACAAATGCAGAAAAAGCCCCGCCCGTTAAAAAAACATTGCAGAAGCTTGATGCTGCCTTTCTTGCAATGACAGACGATATACAAACCGCCGGAACAGAGCCCCCGAAGGACGTACTGCTGAAGGCCAATTTCCCGGTCAGGCTGTTTTTCTTTATCGGATGCATGAACTGGAAACGGGAAGCTAAACACAACGGGCTTCAAATAAAAAATATGTACGACCGTCCGTACAGCAGCGGATCAGCAGCCCCTGACAGGGAACCGCGGTATTAAACTATCCCGAAAAATAAATTGAAAACAGCATCTGAAATAAAAGGAAAAATTAAATTCGCGGTGTGTATTTCAGCCGGTACCGTTTTATTTGGTATTCTTCTCTGTGCGGGAGCGTTACTTATGATGAGCCCCGGGAAAATAAAGCAATGTACAGACGAAAACGGGAACAGAATAAAAAACAGCATGGCAGAAAAATGTTTCGTGGAAATAAACGGAATCAAGATGGGAATGATCATTAAAAGCCGGAACGTTTCAAATCCTGTACTGCTGTTCGTTCACGGCGGTCCCGGTATGCCGGAATATTTTCTTACAGAAGATTATCCGACGGGCCTGGAAAACTATTTCACCGTAGTCTGGTGGGACCAGAGGGGAGCCGGATTATCCTATAGCAATACTATCAATCAAGACACGCTCACGGTCAATCAGTATATCGACGACACAATCGCAGTAACGAATTATCTGCGCAGACGTTTCGGACAGGACAAAATATATCTTATGGCGCATTCGTGGGGAACGTATTTTGGCATTCAGGCTGTAAAAAAAGCACCTCAGCTCTACAATGCCTACATAGCGGTAGGACAGGTCACCGATCAGGACGAATCTGAAAAACGGGCATACGAATATATGCTGGACTATTACTCAAAAACATGTGATAAAAAAACCCTGGATGAACTTAAAAAGCATGAGTATCCGTCAGCCGGATATACTAAAATAAGAGATAGTGTTATGCACCGCTCGGGTATAGGTACAATGCACAACATGAAATCTGTTGTCAGCGGAATATTTTTTGCGTCATTAAAAAACAGGGGATACACACTTACCGAAAAACTTAATCTATGGCGCGGTAAACTGCGGCTTAATCAAAATCCTCATCTCAAAATGAATGATGATCTACGAAAAACAGTAACATCATTGGATGTTCCGGTATACTTTTTTTCCGGTGCGTTCGACTATACGGTAAATTATGAAATGTCTGAAGCATATTTAAATCAGCTGGATGCACCTGTTAAGAAATTCTACTTATTCAAAAAATCGGCGCACAGCCCTTTATTTGAAGAACCGGACAAAGTTGCTCAAATCATTACAAGTGACATTATCAGGCGCTGCTGAACGCAGGCGGTTTTATACAATTTTTTTTATTTGAAAACTGCTCCCTTTTGTGATTTTGACCAGCTTCTTAAGTTTTGCAAGCTCTTCGGACAATAAATAACTGCTTGAAAAATAATGAGCCGCGTCATATATTCCGGCTATAGAAAGCGATATGAGTGGAATGTCTTCTATAACACCGCTGCGGTTTTCTGCCGTAATATACCCTCTATTTAAATCTTCTTCGTTGTAATACAGGGAAAGCCTTCCGGTAAAGTTCTGTATAACAGTCCTGCAGAACGCTTCCTCACCTTCTTCCAAAAGAACAACGACGAAATCATCACCGCCAACATGACCCGCAAACTGATTCTGCGGAAGGCATTCTGTTATAGTTTGAGCAAGAAACTGTATAACTCTGTCCCCCTTTTCAAATCCATACATGTCGTTGTATGCTTTAAATTGGTTTATATCTATATAAAGAACACAATACGGAGAATCAGAAGAAACGCACCGGGAAAGCATCTGCTCTATGACAATATTTCCCGGCAGCCCGGTAAGAGGGTTCTGGCACCGTGCACTTGCAACCTGTATCTCTGTAGATTTCAGCAGCAGATCACGGACTGTAACCGTACCCAGATATTTCCCGTTCCTGGTAACAACAATAAAATCGTATAACCGGTCCATACTGCGCTGCATGGCAAGTTCGGAAACGATATTTACCGGCATTTTGTAATCTGCAGAAAGAAATATGCTGTCCATAAGTGCAGAAACAGGCTTCTTTTCATACAGGGTAAAACCGTACCTGCCGCTCATACGCTGAATCAGATTGTCTTTCGTTATAATTCCAAGCACAAAACCATTTTGTACGACACAGTATCCGAAACAGTCCCTGTCATTTTTGACCATTCCGTATACTGTTTCCACTATTATATCTGGCGGAAGCGTAAGGGTATCTGCACACAGATTTGCAATGTAGACTTCGGAAGGCAGTGCATTTATATGATTTTTTCTCCGGTTCGTCTCAACAATAAATTCATAAGCTTCCTCTCTGAGCAAGTCCGTCCGTTCTGCCGGTTCCTGAATAAAATTTCCCTGTGCGTATGATACCCCAATGTCTATAAGCCAGATAAGGTCATTCTGCGTTTCAACCCCTTCTGCAATACTATCAACGCCGGCTGTCCGGCAGAATTCCGTGATACTTTTTACAAGCGCACGGGCAAGGGGATCAGTTCCGGACCTGCGGACAAGCGAAGGGGAAAGCTTTACATACTGAGGGTGGAATTCAGAAAAAAAACTGAGCGGGTACAGCAGGCCAACGTCATCAAACACAACTGCAAAGCGCAGGATTCCTGCAGGTATATTCACAAAAGAATATATTTCCAATACGATCCGTTCTGCTGCCTCACCGGCAGGAAAATGATCGGGTGCACGAACGTCCCCCGTCAGCGGAAGAAACAGTTTGCGTTCATCCCCGGAATTTGAGTACCGGGAAAACACTTCCGGCACACAAATTCCGGTATGTTTTTTGTGTATACCCGGACCGTATTGTATTTCATGGCCCATAATGCTGCCGTCCCGCAGCGAAACAACCGGCTGGAACAAATACGGGATATCCCCGCCTTTTTTTGAGCTCTCTGCTGATATATTATGGACATGCCTGTTCATTGCAAAACACTCCATTACCGGCTTTTATACCGGTAAATGCATTCAACCATACTCTTATTAAAACTGAATGAGATATTCACTATTATTTATTATACGATATGTATATAACACAGTACAACCGCGGATGTTTCTTCTGCAGTCACCCGCTGCAGTTTTCAGCCACGAATCATCAGCAGCGGAATATGTACCGTATGTTTAAGATAATCAGAAACGCTTCCCAACAGAATATCCTGAAAAAATTTATGTCCGTGCGTCGCCATTGCTACCAGATCATATGTTCCACTGTTGATCAGACGAACAAGTTCTGTTTCCGGCTCTCCGCTTAAAAAAACCGAATCCGCTTTTACCGATGATGCGGTAAACTGACGTATGCGTTCAGAAACGCACGCATCAGTTTTTTTCCGGAGCACACGGTCCTGGTCAAGCGTATGGGAGTGAACAACATGAACAAGTGTCACCTTTGCATTTCCGCATAAAGCAATGCGGAGCACTTCATGCACAACTGCATCATCGACCGGCGTACAGTCAAGGAGCACCAGAATATTCGAATATGGACACATCAGGCATTTCCTCCCGTGATTGTAGAATAAAGGAGATACATATTCAGAACAATAATGAGTGCCGAAATAAGCAGCGCTGTTATAAATTCCGTATTAGTACTTGCAAACTGCCCCATAATGCGGCGGCGGCGGCAAAGAATGAGCAGCGGTATAAGAGTAAACGGAAGCTGTATGCTCAGGACCACCTGACTCAGAATGAGGATTTTGTACGTATTAACACCGGACGCAATAAGAATAAATGACGGAATTGCTGTTACAAACGTAGCTGCGCGATAAAGCAGCGTCTTTGGGTCTTCCGGTTTACCCAGAAATCCGGTGATAACGTTTACTTCCGCCATCGACGATGTAACAGATGAACTGACTCCCGAAAATACAAGCGCGAAAGCAAACAAAAAACCGGCAAGGGGACCTGCAAGAGGCGTAAGGGTCTTTGAGGCATCTTCAATACTCGTCACGACAACCCCGTCCGTATGGAAAACACGCGCCGCAACAATAATCATTGCCGCATTCACAACCAGTCCCAGTCCCATTGCAGAAAATGTATCGATACGTTCATATTTGAGCAGAGACTGTTTTTTTTCATCAGTAATACCCCAGTCACGCGAATGAATCACATTCGAGTGCAAAAATATATTGTGGGGCATAACTACGGCACCAAGTATGCCCATGGCAGTGTAAATACTTTTGCCGTTGACGCGGGGAATAACAAACGACGGCAGAGCGGCACCCCAGTCAGGCCTGACAATTATAAGCTCGGCAACATAGCATAACGAAATAACGCCAAGAAAGCCCATAATAATACGTTCAAGCCGATGGTACCTCTGGCTTATGATCAGAAACACTTTCAGAAAAACGGTAATAAGCGCACCGGCCCATAACGGCATGCGGAACAATAACCGGAATCCGATCGCGCCGCCGAGGAGTTCTGCAACATCTGTGGCTACGCACGCTCCGACGACAGTTATACCAATAAACGCTGCGGCAGGCTCCGGAAACTCTTCACGGATATTGACTGCCAGCGATTTTCCTGTCGCGATCCCCAGTTTTGCAGCCATGCTCTGGATTATTACAAGCATAAGCGTACTGAGCGTAATGACCCAGAGAAGATCATAACCAAAAGAAGATCCGCCTTCTATGTTTGTTGCCCAGTTTCCGGGATCAATGAACCCGACGGTAATAAGAAATCCTGGTCCAAGGAAGGAAAATATTTTTCTGCCCTTTTCGCGTATATTCATCGTTACAAGTATATAGCCGCATAGAATCCGCGGTCAAGGTTACTGCAGCAATTACATTCTTGTCCTGCTGAAGAATGTAATGCATTTATGATATACTTTTACTTATGACAATTCCGGAAACAGAAAACAGAAAATTCTATCCAACCGTACCGTGGGACATTCTTCAGCTGCTTTTTAAAACTGAAAAAATCAATAATCATGTGCTGCATTTCAGCGGTATCTGCCGGCCTGGATTGAGCCTTTCTAAACTCAAACAGGCTGTATCCCTGCTGTGTGACGCATTCCCGCTCATACGATGCAATCTGCGCATGGTAAACGGGAAGCCGGTCTGGTACGACGAAGCATACACCTGCGGCGATATCGTTACGTTTATTGAAACCGATAACTGCCGGACAGAACGCGATAAATTTCTTATGCAGGAAATCGACGAGCAGGACGGCCCGCAGATGAAAGTCGCACTGCTGAAATCTTCAGAAACAGACGAATTATGCGTTATCATGAATCACATGCTCTGTGATGCGGCGGGATTCAAGGACGTACTGTACCGGCTTGCATCGCTCTATTCAGCACTTGAGAGTAAAAGTACCTGCATCAACGCGCCGATGATCAAAGAAAGATCTGTCGCTCAGATTTTTAAAACGCTGACGCCCGGGCAAAGGCTCAGAATATATTTGAAACGCGGAACAATAAGCCCTCAGGGAATGTTTCACTTCTGTTTTGAAAGCTGCCCTGATTCGCCGTTTATTGAATCCCGAATTATTCCGCCGGAACAGTTCGCGCTTATCCGTGAATATGCAAAAGCACACAGGGCAAGCGTCAACGATGTTGTGATGACAGCATGTATACGTGTTCTGTCCGGTATATTCGGAAAACCGGATATACTGCCGTGCGCAATCGACGTGCGCAGATTTCTTCCCCGCGGATATACTGCGGATGTCTGCAATCTGGTTACAAATCTTCCCTGCAGTATCGGACAGGAACTTCCTGTATCTTTTACAGAAACGCTTGAAAAGGTGAAATTCAGTATGGATTCGCAGAAGAACGATCCTGCGTGCATGAAAAACCTCATGATGCTTGAACTTCTTTTCAAAATTCTTCCATACCGAACGGCCCGGTTCCTGTTAAAAAAAGCTTTTACCAATCCGCCTGTGGCGTTTACGAACATCGGGACCCTGGATAAAGGAAAACTCGTGTTCGGATATTCCGAAATGAAAGACGCGTTCATGACCGGTTCAATAAAATACCAGAGCTACTTCCAGCTTTCACTTTCAACATTCGACAGCAAGGCCGTATTCTGCGTCAACCTGTACGGCACAGAAAAAGACCGGACGGTACTATCAGCGTTTCTTGATTCATTCATACGGGAACTGACAGACGGAACAAATCCCGGTCATGAAACAGCATAAAAACGATCTGCTGATACCTGACGTCTCTGTAATAAATAAACAGTAAGTGATAATATAGGTCGCCATGGAATATCTTTTTCTGGTTATAACGACTTCCATATGGGGAAGCCTCTATGTTGTTACAAAAATTGCACTTGCAGAGATACCGCCGGTAACACTGTTGATGCTGCGGTATGCAATTGCATCAATTGTATTCGGAATTATTCTTGCAGTCACAAAAAAGAAACTAAATTTCAAAAAAAAGGACATTGGAAATATGCTGTTCATCGGCATAGTCGGCTATTTTCTTGGAGTTGCTGCACAGGTTGTGGGGACAAAATACGGTGGAGCATCCCTTGCATCGCTCGTCAACGCGCTCAATCCGGTTTTCATTACTATTTTTGCAGCAGTATATCTCAAAGAACGGATCGGCCCGGCCAGGATACTGTCGATTCTTCTGGGACTTGCGGGTGTATACATTATTATCGCCGGATCTCACGGAGTTGAATTAAAGCTGGGAGTCGTTTTTTCAATAGCCTCTGCCATCCTCTGGTCTTTGTCGTCGGTTCTGGTAAAAAAAATATCGGCTGAATATGACCCGGTTGCGGTTACTGCCGCCGCGTTGTGGATCGCAACAGCTCTGAGTATTCCGTGCAGTATCATAGAACTTTCACATACGGCTCAGTATAACTTGTTCTCGCCGGTTTCAATAGGATGTATTCTGTATCTGGGAATCATCGGAACAGCGGTGCCGAATCTGCTGTGGAATCTGAGCCTTTCGCGTCTGGATGCCAGCATCTGCTCGCTGTTTTATCCTGTCCAACCGCTTGTATCGGTTCTTTTAGGCGGGCTGCTTCTGGGTGAACGAATGACTGTACCGTTCTGGACCGGTGCGGTGCTTATAATTTCAGGCCTGTTCCTTTCAATAGCAGGGAGTCATAAAAATCAATAACCCCGCCGCACGAATAAAAAATAACTATTGTTTACCTGACATCACGTTTTTTGCCTGATATTATTATATAATAAAATATAACCGGAGGTGGCATATGCCAATGATCAATGTAAAATGTTCTTATGACATTCCTGAGTCAGTTCTGAAAAGACTGTCTTCCATAGCAGCCGAAACGATCGGCAAACCCGAACAATATGTAATGACCGCGGGCAGTCATGCGTATGTCATGATGTCCGGTTCAACAGAACCTGCAGCATTTGTTGAAGTAAAAAGCATCGGCGGACTTTCTCCGGAAGTAAACAGGGCTCTTTCAAAAAAAATCTGTGAGCTGCTTGAAACTGAGCTGCAGATTCCGGCGGAACGCATATACATTACATTTCAGTCATTCACTGCCGACTCGTGGGGCTGGAACAGCTCAACATTCGGTTGAAAAATCGTTGCCGGTCTGAAGGGAACAGTATTCAGGCCGGCAATGTACTTACGCTTTTAAATCCGGCTGACCAGCCGCTATTTTTCCATACAGTCCCCAATTTTTGCCGCCCGTATCTTTACAGCACGGTACGCAGTAAGAAGTGCGCCCCCAAGACAAAGTGCCATCAATATAAGACAGACCCGGTTCATACCGTAGACAAATACATCGTCGCGTCCTTTGACATAATCATTCACGTGATATCCGATTCTGCTGCTCATAAAGCTGTACAAAAAAGTCGTAGAAAGAATAATGCCCGCGTACTGGCCAAAATTGCGTACAAGGGAATTAACGCTGCCGCCAGTACCAAGTTTTGCCCTGGGGCAGGCAGACATAACAAGAGAGTTGTTCGCCGGCTGGAACAGCGCCTGTCCTGCAGCCATAGCTGCAAGCATAACGGCACAATATACTGCAGACGATTGCACGGTAAGGAACGACATACAGAAAAAAGCAGCTGACATAACAAGAAGCCCCGCAACAGTCAGCAGTCCGGCCCCTATTCTGTCGGAAAGCGTTCCGCAGAGTGGAGACAAACAGGCAATAATAAGCGGAGTTGTCATCATCAGAACACCGCATGCCGAAGGTGCAAGACGAAGCGTATTCTGAAGATAAAACGGAAGGATGAGCGTGTATGCTGCAATACATATAAAGGAAATAAATGCACACAAAAGACTCACCGAATACAGTCCGCTGGAAAAAAGCGAAAGGTCAAGCAGCGGTTCTGTACAGCGCGATTCATAGTACACAAACAGTCCCAGCAGAACGACGGAAAGCCCGAGTGCACAACGTATGACCGGACTGCCGAACCCTGCCTGCTGTGCAGTTATAAGGACTGCGAACAGGAGCATTGTCCCTGAAAACTGCAGCAGGAACCCCGGAGCATCAATATGCTGCTCCGGACGTTCAGCAGCGGGTGATTCGGCAGGAAGATATTTTAACCCCAGCACAAAAACAACCGCGCCAACGGGAACGTTCACAAAGAAAATATAATTCCAGTTCAGCAGCGACACAATAAGGCCCCCCAGGGGCGTACCTGACATTGTACCAAGTGCTACTGATGCGCCCAGGATCCCCAGCGCTTTGCCCCTCCCTTCACGAGGGTACAGCTGAGTAATGATTCCCTGATTGTTTGCCATATACGCCGACGCGCCCAACCCCTGAATAAACCGGCAGATGATCAGCGGAACAAGGGACCTGCACAATCCGCACAGCAGCGTACCGATTATAAACAGCAGTGTGCCGAAGCGGAACACGTTTGATTTACCGATGATATCGCCCAGCCTGCCGAAAAAAAGCAGCGTAGCGCAGATTATCATAACATAGCTTACAACTACCCACTCTATTGAAGAAAGAGTCACATGAAGTTCTTCCGCCATAACGGGAAGCGCAATATTAACAATGCTCGAATCCAGCGTTGCAAGGAACGACATGGCAACTACAACGAACAACGTCATACCTGCATGTTTTGAAGTTTTTTCAGATTGCATAATGTACCTCTGCTTTTTATACTACAGGTAAGCACAACGCAGTGCGACAAGCATATTGACTTTCATTAGTACTATATTGATATGATACCCGATATACTGGCAGAAAACGAATATTACTCAAAGAAAATGCCGGACAACGGTTTTGGAGTTGATATTTTCCTAAAAACGGGAATACATTCCGGGAAAATCTTCCGCAGGCACTGGCATGAACAGCTGCAGCTCTATTCCATCGTTTCAGGCTCTGCATATATTGACTGCAGCGGTAATTGCTTTACCGTATCGGCAGGAGATATTGTTGTTATAAACAGCTGTGAACTGCATTATCTGGAAAGCAGGTCGGACAGTTTTGCATTTTATATCATCAGGTTTGATATCCCCTTTCTGTTCAGCAGCCAGCCTGATTTATGCCAGACAAAATTCATGATGCCGCTTGCGCAGAACAGGATCACGTTCGGCAATCTTGTACAGAACGATCCTGAAATGACACAATGTATTACCAGAATGATAGATGAATACAACAGCCGCAGGCTGGGGTACGAACTTGCGGTAAAATCATCAATTTACGAGCTGCTCGTTATACTTATTAGAAAACATATATGCCGGATCATGACAGCGCACGAGTTTTCTATGAAAACAGAAAGTCTCAGAAGATTTGAATCTATTATTGATTACATTGCCAGACATTATTCAGAAAATATTTCCGTCGGTTTGCTTGCAGAAAAATCACATGTCACTGTTTCGCATTTCTGCAGAACGTTCCGGGGGCTGACCGGAAATACGTTCACCGACTATTTGAACAAGCTTCGTCTGGAAAAGTCAGCTGATCTTCTGCATCAGAGTATGCTGTCAATTACGGAAATTGCACTGCGATGCGGATTTGATTCCATTAACTATTACAGCCGCTTGTTCCGCAGAAAGTATCATGTATCGCCGACAGAATACAGAAACAATGGCGTTCCTGAAGATACTGAATCAGCATATTCCCTGCAAAAAACGAAACACCTTCGGATTGAATAAAATAGAAAAACACTCTATCTTTTAAATAATATGCATTCCCCTGTACTAACATCTGTGATTTTTTCTATTGGTATACTACGGGTCTGCTTCAGATTGCATCGCTGACCGGTATCCGGGGAATCGTATTTCTTCTGACGTGGTTTGCTCCTGTCGTTTTCACCGTTTCAGGTTCAGGAGGAGAGTCTGCCCGTATGCAGAAAAGAGCAGGTGTTCTGTACGCTTGTGTACTGGCTGCCGTTCTCTATTTCGACGGCGCCTTTACACCTATAACGGCAGAAGTATCAGCTCAGGCAGACTGGGATGTGCGGGTTTAAATGTGTGCCGAATTATACAGCCGGAACAAAAGATCATGAGTACTTCCGTGACAGGGGTATCGATACGGAGGATCCTCTGCGCGTAAAATTTTCAGCAGTAAGGCTCACGACCATGCTGAGAATGTACTACTTTATCAGACGGGCAATATCCGTTGCCAACGGCCGGACTTTACATACCATTGACAATAGTCTCAACATCTTCTATAAAAACATGATGAATCAACTGATTCTAAGCATTGAATCAATACAGGACATTGATGTCCGGCTCACAGACTACCACAGCGACAAATCGTTCCAAACTGTCTTCATACAAATATACACTTCAATAAGTAACAAGGTATGGCTTGAAAATCTTGCGGCGGCTGTACTCGGGCATTTTCCTGAGGCTGTAGTAACAGGTGCAACAACAAGCGGTGAAATTATCAACGGGTATACAACGACAGGAAAAACCGTAATAATTATTTCATTTTTCCGGTCGTCGGAAATAGAACTGCTCGCGCTCCCCTGCAGGGCCGGCGATGAAAAAAAAGCCGGGGAATGTATCAAAACGAAAATCGCGCCCCGGATTGCACAGGCAGCAGGGATCATGTTCCTCTGTACGGCTATCAGCATGGATTCTTCCGAATTCATCAAACCTATATCAACACTTGCTCCGGAATGCCCGATTTTCGGCGGAGCCGCGGGATATTTAAAAGAGCCGGAACAGTCTTTTATTTTGTGCGGGCAGACAGCATGCGATTCGGGTATTGCAATCATTATGTTCATCGGAAAAGAACTTTTTCTTAACGTTTCTTTTTTTCTGGGCTGGAAACCGTTCAGTAAAGAAATGACCATAACTGCTGCTTCTGGTAAAACTGCTGAATCAATTGACGGTTTTCCTGCATTTCTGGTGTACCGTCATTATCTGGGGATTGAAAACGACCATACTTTCGGAGAAAATGCAGTGGGATTTTCGTTTATCATTGAACGGAATCATGTGACAATTGCGCGTGTCCCGATTTCCGTAACGGAAAACAATGGTATTATGTTTGGAGCCGATATTTATGCGGGAGAAAAATTCAGAATAGGATATGCCGATCCGGCTGCAATTATTGAAGAATCGCACAGAATTCATGAAAAAATAAGGAAATTCAAACCGGATGCCGTTTTTCTGTTTTCATGCAGTAACAGGCGGCAGCTGCTTAGAGATGATATTCAGCAGGAAACCCTTCCCTTCGCGCAAATTGCTCCCACTGCGGGATTTTATACAGCCGGAGAATTTTTCGGATCCAGTACAGGAATTGAACTGCTTAATTCATCAATCGTCGTCGTCGGAATACGGGAAGGAGAAAACAAGAATCTACCGGAAGACACCGCAGAAAATAAAAATCACCCATATACGATAATGCTGCAACAGCATACAAAGGCGATAAGCTCTCTTATCCATTTTATAGAAACAGTAACAGGGGAACTTGAAGAAGCAAACAGACAGCTTGCACTGCTTGCAACATCAGATAAACTGACCGGACTTTACAATAGAAGAAAACTTGATGAAATACTTTCATATGAAATTGCACGTGCGGGCCGATACAGGTCAACATTTTCAGTCATACTGACAGATATCGATCTTTTTAAGAAGATCAACGACACGTACGG
>DCFS01000336.1:13619-14304 GCA_002319875.1 Treponema sp. UBA1798
AAGAAGATCAACGACACGTACGGCCATCTTACCGGCGACAAAATCCTTATTGAATTCGCCGAATGGCTCAGATATACATTTATCAGGAAAACCGACACAGTCGGCCGCTGGGGTGGAGAAGAATTTCTGTGCATAATTCCGGACAATCAGACAGAATCAGGCAGAGATACGGCAGAAGAATTTATACATACTATCGCCGCAGCTCCTTTTTGCAACGGAATTCACATTACCTGCAGTGCCGGCGTCACCGCATATCGTAAAGGAGACACAGCCGGCTCTATTATGAGCCGGGTCGACAGTGCACTCTATAAAGCTAAAGAACAGGGACGCAATACCGTCGTAAGCTGCTGACACACTGTTTGTAAAAACACACATTATCCGGTATTGTATAAAGATATGCAGCCATATTCGAAATTTCTTATTAATACGGTAAAACTACTTATTCTTTCAGCGGTTACAGGCATAGTCACAGGCATAGTCTGCATTATATTCGGGCGTGTTCTTATACTCATCGGAGATTTCAGGGATGCCCATTTTCTTCAGCTCATTCCCTTTCTTGGAATAGCAGGATACGCAATAGCGTCAGTATATCTGAAATGGGGCGGAGAAAGTATAAAAGGCATGGCGCTCGTATTTGAAACCGAATGGAACAAAACTAAAAGAATTCCGCGGCGCACGATTCCGA
>DCFS01000193.1 GCA_002319875.1 Treponema sp. UBA1798
CATCATAAATCAACGATACTTACCCGGGTATTTATTTTCACCGGAAATCCGCAGGCGGAAATCATACATAAAATAATATCATTCCGCTTCAGCAGAATTTTCCGCTTCTTTTTCTGGGGCTGGACGGAAGTACGCACCGTCGCAGTTGACCTGCAGAACGGCAGAATCTATACAAACAGAGCAGCACGCACACAAAGAAAATTTTTTGCCCCCGAATTTTCCGACTGCAGAACAAGGAAAACACTGATTAATGCATAGCAGGATATTTACTGTTAATACATAAAATAAAAGGAAACAATTTCAGGAGGAAAATTACATGAACTCTCTGGTTCTTCTGATCGGCGGAATAGTGATATTCCTGGTTGCCTATATCGCATACGGCGGATATCTGGCAAAAAAATGGGGTCTGAAAGCAGACCACATAACACCGGCACACCGGCTTGCGGACAACCGCGATTATGTGCCGACTGATGCACGTGTGCTTTTCGGGCATCATTTCTCATCGATAGCAGGGGCCGGACCTATTACCGGCCCTATCCTTGCAGCATTTTTCGGATGGATACCCGTCTATCTGTGGATCGTCGTCGGATCCGTATTTTTCGGCGGAGTACATGATTTCGGCTCGCTCGCTGCTTCAATAAACAACGACGGAAAATCCATCGGAGAAATAATCAAAACGAACGTATCAAAAAGGGCCCAGACTATATTTAACTGGTATGCATGGGTCACCATAACGCTCGTGGTCGCAGCTTTTACCGACATATGCGCAAAAACATTCGCATATAATCCCGGGACAGGATCACTTACGGGGGCACAGGCAGGAACAGCATCTATTATTTTTATTTTTCTTGCACTTGCATTCGGTATTGCACGCAATAAAATGAATGCACCGCTGGGAGTCAGTACCGTCATCGGCGTTATCTGCGTAGCAGCAGCAATTACGCTCGGATATTTCTGTCCGGTCCTTAAATTCGGCGTAAATGCATGGCGCGTCATCCTGATGATCTATATTGTGGCCGCCTCAGTACTCCCTGTCTGGCTGCTGCTTCAGCCCCGGGACTATCTGTGCTCTTTCCTGCTGTACGCAATGATGGCAGGGGCCATTATCGGCATATTTGTGCAGCATCCTTCTGTGAATATCGCAGGATTTACCGGATTCAGTGTAAACGGACAAACCCTGTTCCCGGTATTGTTTATAACGATAGCCTGCGGAGCCATCAGCGGGTTCCATTCACTCATTTCATCGGGAACGACTTCAAAGCAGCTGAACAACGAACGGCCCGATGCTCAGGCCATCGGATACGGTTCCATGCTTGTGGAAGGCCTTCTTGCAATCGTGGCGGTTATTGTTGTCGGATACCTCAGCAAAGACGGTATCCATTCCATAGCAACCGGTGAAAAGCTGGGCACACCCGCTGTCGTATTTGCAAACGGTGTCGCTGAGTTCATGAACACATTCGGAGTCCCGGTTTCTGTGGGCAGGGTTTTTGTAACGCTTGCATATTCGGCATTTGCACTTACCTCTCTTGATACAGCCACACGGATAGGCCGGTATCTGCTTCAGGAACTTTCAGGCGGTAAACAGGCAAAGCACGTTATTACAAAAGCATGCAGTAATATGTACGTTGCAACCCTCCTTACCGTTGGCGTTTCAATCGTATTCCTCGTGGCCGGATATGCAAAAGTCTGGCCTATATTCGGTTCCGCAAACCAGCTTCTTGCAGCACTTGCGCTGCTCGCTATTACGGCATGGGTACTCCGCAAAGGAAAAAAATCATTCGAAACAATCGTTCCGCTCGTATTCATGTTTGCAGTCACATTTACCGCACTTGTCATGCTGATTACGCAGAATTTCAGGAAAGGCGGATTCATACCGCTTTCGATAATAGGAATTGTTCTCTTTGCACTTGCGATTCTCCAGGTAATAGAGGCTGTTAACGTTCTCGTTTTCGGAAAAGGTAAAACTTCAAAAGAAAGCCAGAATCTGGAAAAAGTGGCGGCTGCTGCCGTCGTTACTGAAAAATAAAAGATGCAGCGTTTTCAAGTCAATGTGACTCCGGAAACGCTGTAAAACTCCTTTATGCCCCGGGCAGGGAGTATAAACCTTTTTCACAGATAAAAAAGGAACCGTTTTCATGCGGTTCCTTTTTTTATTTCCTGTCCAGCCTGTTAATTATCTTTCTTCGCAGCCCCACCCATCTGTTTTATCATCCGTTCCTGTACAGAAGCCATGTTGTTTACCATGAGAATAGGCTGACCGGTAGCATCAAGCGCATCACGCCACAAAGCGCCTTCCGGATCCACCATGTTACGTTTCTGCGTTACCATGCTTATAGGAAGGTTAACATACTTGTCATGCACAAGCCCCACAACCATTTTTGTTTTTCCGGCCATAGCCGCATGCACGGCGTTATTACCAAGGCGCTCACAATAAATTGAATCGCTCGCATTGGTAACCGCGGCTCTGACCTGATAACCCGGATCAATATATTTCAGATTGATATGGATATTTCTGTTTGCAAAATATTCAATTATTTTATCGCGGAGGAACGTGCCGATATCCGCAAGTTTTTTATTTCCCGATGCATCCATCTGATTGGTTGCATTCAGCAGTTCCTGGCCGGCACCTTCGGCAACGACGATTACCGCATGCTGATGTCCTGCAAGACGATTTTCAAGCGTTGCAAGGAAACCGTTCGGTCCGTCAAGGTCAAACGGCACTTCGGGAATAAGGCAGAAATTCGTTTCATGGCTGGCAAGAGCCGTCGCTGTTGCAATAAAGCCGGATTCCCTGCCCATAAGCTTTACGAGTCCGATTCCGTTGATCTGGGAATGAGCTTCCATATGAATACTGGCAACGGCTTCCTTTGCATTCTGTACCGCGGTTTCAAAACCGAATGAACGGTCTATAAACTCAAGATCATTATCAACCGTTTTCGGAATACCGATAACCCCTACTTTCAAACCGCGCTTTTCAATTTCATTCGCAATATCGAGAGCTCCCCGCTGGGTACCGTCACCACCTATAATATACAACTGGTTGATATTAAGGCGTTCCACGCTATCAACGATATCGACTACCCGGTTACCACCACCCCGGCTTGTCCCGAGGAAAGAACCGCCTATCTTATGAATGTCATCAACATTATCCGGCGTAAGCGCTATCGTTCCGTACGCATAGTCGGGAAGGAACCCTTTGAAACCGAATTTAAAACCATTGATGCGCCTTACACCGTAACGGATATACAGACAACGGACTATGGCACGTATAACATCGTTCAGCCCCGGGCACAGGCCGCCGCACGTACAGATGGCAGCGTTAACATGCACTGGGTCGAAATAAATAAATTCCCGCGGTCCGGCTTTCTGCAGCAGATTTCGTTTTGTCAGATCATCAGATGTTTCACTGTCATTGTAAACATTGATACTGTTGCGTATATAAGAATCGTCAGTAACATAATTTGCGCGGAAATCTCCATGAACACGTGAAAGTTCTATCGGTGAAGGAACCTTACACGGGCCAAGCTGCTCGATCGAAAAATCAAAGTCTTCACTTGCCGTATCTGCCATATATCGTCTCCTGTACATCAGATAATTTCCGGAAAACCACCATAACCACCTGATTCAATAAAGAATATACAGAATCGGTAGTTTGTGCAAGAGACAGAATCCAACGAGCGAAGATGCCTCTGCAAGGACACCGTGAGATACGATCTTTTTCTCCTGCTACTTTTAAGAAGAACTCCGGGAGGTTATAACAGGAACTCCGTGAGTTCTTCTTAAAAGTACCGGAAGTCATAGATAAAAGTTCCGTGAGTTCTTTCTGAAA
>DCFS01000293.1 GCA_002319875.1 Treponema sp. UBA1798
TTCTGCTGCCGCAACATACATAAAATGTAATCGTTTACATTTAAGACAGCTTAGTTTCTCATTGAATTTTCAATCTGTCAAGAAAAATATTTTTTTTCATTTTCTTTTATCTTGCTTTTTTCTCATTAATGAAATAATATCGAAAGCATAATGAAAGACAAAACAAATATATTTAAAACAAAAAAAAACGAGGCAGTGCGTTGGAATTAACAGAACGGGAGCATACGATAATCAATTTTCTCACAGAAAAAGGCAGTGTTTCAGTCTCAGACCTCAGCAGCAGTCTTGATGTTTCCGAGGTAACCATACGGTCCGATCTAAGCGATCTTGAATTCAAAGGTTTCTTAAGCAGGACTCACGGAGGGGCTGTTCCCTTTATACATCCTCATATCATTGAGAGACAAAATCTTGCTGTTGAAGAAAAAAGCAGAATTGCAAAAGCGGCTGCAGCTCTTGTACAGGACAACGATACGATAATGATAGAAGCAGGTACGACAGCAGCTCTTATTCCCCGCTATCTCACAGGCAAACGGGACATCAGAGTTATCACAAATTCCGTAATGGCTTTCAACGCAGCACGAAGTAACCCTGCGTTGAAAATTACCGTTACCGGAGGCGAATACAGTAATTCAACGGATTCCTTTATCGGATATACAGCAGAGGATGCAATACGGCGCTTTAATGTAAAATATGCTTTCATCGGCACAGATGGCTTCAGCATAAAAGCGGGTATTACGACACACTATGAACAGGCTGCACAGATTATAAGAGTTATGCGCGAAAAAGCCTCCAAGGTTATTCTTGTCAGTGATTCCTCAAAATATGACAAAATAGGAGTTGTAAGTATACTGCCGCTTTCCAGCATCGATCTTATTATAACAGATTCAAAACTTTTTCCTGACGCAATAAAAAGCATACAGAACAGCGGATGTAAAATAGAAGTTTACTAAAGAGGCAATATATGGAATATGCCATAATCGTAATTGATATAGGTATGACTAACAAAAAGGTTGCTGTCTATGATGACTGCCTGACCCCGCTCGATACAGTATACAAAGTTTTTGATCCTGTTCTGATAAAAAATCAGGTCACGGCTGAAAACCTGAAAACTCATGATCTGAAAGGTATGCAGGACTGGTTCTTTGACAGGATAGCAGATTTCGCCAGAAAATACCCTGTTAAAGTAATTTCCGTTACTACACATGGTGCAACTTTCGTATGTACTGACAGGAACGGAGAAGTCTGTGCGCCATGTATTTTCTATACGGAAAATCCTTCCGAAACCTTCCAGCAGGAGTTCTATGAATTAGCAGGTGAGAAACTGTCACTGCAGGAGACTACTTTCACTCCGGCACTGGAAGCAATGATTAATCCTGCGAAAGGAATATATTACCTGAAAAAATATTTTCCGGTTCAGTTTGCAAAAACACAGACCATACTCTTTTATCCGCAGTACTGGGGTTTTCTGCTTACCGGAAAAAAAGGAGTTGAACCCACATACACGGGATGTCATACCTATCTCTGGGATCACAGAAGGCAGACCTGGTCTGCTGTAGTAGACAAGCTCAACATACGACAGCTTATGCCGGAAAATTATTGTAATACTTGTACCATACTCGGTTCACTGACTCCGCGAATTGCAAAAAAACTGGGGCTTACCTCTGATACAGTCGTAACAATGGGAATCCATGACTCAAATGCATCTCTGCTTCCATATCTCGTGAAAGAGAAAAATTCTGATTTCGTTCTTAACTCCACAGGTACCTGGTGTGTTTCAATGCATTCACAAAATGATCTTTCTTTTACTAAAGAAGATCTCGGTAAGATAGTTTTTTTTAACCAGTCAGCATTCGGGAAACCGGTTAAAACATCTATATTCCTCGGCGGAATGGAATTCGATACATGGACAGCATGTTATAAAGAAATAAATGAAACCTCAGAACTGCCGCAATATACGGAAGAAGCAGTAAATGACCTGCTTGCTGCAAAAGATACATTTCTGCTACCAGAAGTAGTACCAGGATCAGGCCAATTTACGTCTTCAAAATCCGGTATAATGGAAAAAGGGATATTTTTCCCGCTTAAAGATATTCTCCATAAAAAACGTATACCGTCTATCATAAAAAATGAACATTCCTTTATAGCTGTACTGGAACTCTCTCTCGTTATACAGACAGAAACAGCACTGAAACGGGCGGGGCTAAAAAATGGGACAAAAGTTTTTACAGAAGGCGGTTTCAGGAAAAACAAACTTTACAATTCCCTGTTGCCAGCTGTGCTTCATGATAATCCGGCATTCCGCACCAGCATGACAGAAGCAACAGCGTTCGGTGCAGCGATGACAGCTGTTATAGCTTTAACTGGTAAGACCCCGGAGCAGCTGGTACATACTATCAGTATAGAATACAGTCATGATTTACCCGGTAATTTTACCGGATATGAGGAATACAAGCAAAAGTGGCTTGAACTGGCACAAAATCAAAAAGGAGCAGCATAAATTATGAATTTTAGTTTTTTACATCCGGCTGATCAGATTGTTCTATTCATGAATCGTATCTATCAGGCAGGACTAACGACCACCTCCGGTGGTAATCTTTCTATTTGTGACGGGAATGGTAATATCTGGATTTCACCATCCGGAATAGACAAAGGCACGCTTACAAGAAATGACATTATGTGTGTAAAACCGGATGGAACGGTTACCGGTCCGCATAAACCTTCAATGGAATTACCTTTCCATTCTTCAGTCTACAGAGGACGCCAGGACCTGAAGGCTGTTCTTCATGCTCATCCGCCGGCACTCGTTGCATTCTCTCTTGCACGGAAACTTCCAAATATAAACCTCTTATCCAGCATCAAGAGCACCTGCAGCGGAATCTCCATAGCACCCTATGCTGTCCCGGGGTCCATAGAACTAGGCAAAAACGTCTCAAAAGAATTTGAAAAAGGATATAATTCTGTTATTCTTGAAAATCACGGAGCCTGTGTTTCTGCAGAAACAATGTATGATGCCTTTATACGCTTCGAAACTCTCGAAAGATGCGCGCTCATAGAAATAAATGCAAGAAAAATAGGACAACCGTTATCGCTAAACGAAAATCAGATAAATCTGACTCGAATCGATAATAGTATGAAAGAATTTGAACCAGCCGGACATACTTCTGAAGAACTTGCAGTTCGGCGTGATATGATAAAATTCATACACCGCTGCTGTACCCAGCATTTATTCGGGAGCAGTCATGGAACTTATTCTGCAATTTTATCAGACGGATCCATCCTGATAACCCCGGAAGGGAAAGACCGATTCTGGCTTGAAGAAAGTGATCTTGTTCTGATAAAGGAAGGATGCAGAGAAAAAGGGAAGAATGCATCTATTTTTACTGCATTACATAGTGCCATATATAAAAACCATCCGGAAATTAAATCGCTCGCAGGGGCACAACCATATTATACAATGGCCTTTGCAGTAACAGGAACACCAATTGATTCAAGAACAATTCCGGAAAGTTATATTCAGCTTCGAACTATCGGAAATGCAAGTTTCGAAGACCAGTATATAAATTTAAATAAGACAGCCGATATGATGGACGCTACAACACAGGTAATTCTTTTCAAGAATGGACAGATACTGGCAGCCGGAACCTCACTGGTAAATGCATTCGACAGACTTGAAGTAGCGGAAGCGACGGCACATTCACTGATCTCTGCGATGGATATAGGTCAAACCGTTCCTATTTCTGATAAAGAAATCAGTATTATAAATAAAACATTTTCTCTTCCGGAATAAAACCCAAAACAACACAGGAAAATGTTTCATTGAAACAACTGAAACTATTCCTCTGGAAAAAAGAGTCGAAAATTTCTGTTTGGGACTTTTCAAAAAACAGCGCAGGCAGTCCCGAAAGTTTCACATACGGGACTGCCCTTCATTAAAAAATGATATCAGTTTAAATCAAATTTTTCAACAGCCGGTTTTATATCAGCGGCCAGCTTTGGAATGGAAATAAGCACAGAATCCTGTGCAAACGGAATTTTTACGGCATACTCGGTGTCGATAGAACCATCGAAAGATTCCACATGAATTTTGACTTTCTGGCCTTTTACCAGAAATTTGTCCCTGTCACCTTTCATAAACTCGGATGGTTCCAATTTGTTGATAGTAACTGTCATGCCATTTACTGCTTTATAAGAGCCGTCAGCTGCCGGCTTGTTATCAATAAGTATCGTATGTGTACGTCCGGTTGCAAACATAACCACCGCAAGCAGAATATACATGATTACAATAAAAGTACGGATTGTAATCCGTTTCATTTTCTGTGAAATCATTATGCATTCCCTCCTGTCACATGTACAGCAGCCGCTTTTTCAGTTCCCTGCCGTAATCCTGCCCTTGCCAGTTCTGCACCTCTGTGTACACGCCATGCATGTATAACAAGTGCAAGCGCTATAACACCGTAACCGATAAACTGTCTGAAATATTCCCCTATGTTTGCATTGCCGAAAAGATTCTGCCCGGCGCGGGGAACAACAATATACATAAGGTGCAGAAGCACAACGCCGGCAAAACAGTTAGGAATACTTGCTTTTGTTGCGGATGCGCCACCAACAAGAATCGCTGCAGCTGCAAAAAAACCGGTTTGATCGTGAGCATTATATGTCTGCATATTACCCATATTCTGCAGAAATATGATCTGTCCTATACAGGCCAGCAGTGTTGATATGATAATTGAAATAATACGCGTTTTTTCAACAGGTATTCCGGCTGAATTTGAAACAGACTGATTCTGGCCTACCGCGCGCATATCCTGCCCCAGTTTTGTTTTCTTGAACCATACAATAAAAAAACAGAGTACTGCAATTATCAGATAACTTGATATCGGTATATTGACTCCGTCTATTTTTATCGTAAGGAGATTATCAAGTACCTGCCGGACAGGATCAAGATTCAAAGTATTACGGACGCCAAAACCGCGGGAAAGCGCAATAGCTCTGTTATGCAGCGGAACGACAGAACCGAACATATACAGGACAACAAACTGGTAAATACCGTTAAAGAAAAAACCGAGTATATAGCTTGTTACCATTTCCCGGCCGCGGGCCCTGTTAAGGATTTCTCCGGCAATCCATCCCAGAAAAACGGAAACAGGCATACCTATCAGGGCTGCAAAAACGAGTCCCTGTACACCGGATATTCCCCAATCCATAGCAAATATGAGGCCGATCTGCCCTGCCATTGCACCAAGGACCATGCCGAAGTTTATTCCCATACCAGCCATAATAGGAAGAATAAGAGAAAATACAAGGAATGCATTTCTGCCAATGCGCGTGAGTATTTCACCGATAATAAACTGAGATGAGTAGCCGGACAACGGTATTGAAACGACAGTCAACGCCAGGAAGAGTTCAGCCACCAGATTATCTGCAAGGAAGCTTCTTATACGTATTTTTTTCATTGTTTTCATTATCTGGTTACTCCTGTTTTTCTTGTCAGTGCATACAAAATCATTCCATTTGACAATACAATACGGATAACCTCTGAAACATCTGTCTGGAGAATACTATTAATAACAGATGGAGTAAGCGTCAGTATCCCCTGAAACAATATCGTTCCAATAACGACATTCGCTATCGAAGCCTTATTGATTGAAGCGCCTCCTATCAACACAGCAGCTACAGCAGGGAAAGCCATATAAAGAGGTGCCTGATACAGCTGGATAAACCCGTAACTCTGCTGATAGACAAGAATCCCGACAGCGCCAACTACAGTAGAAATAATAACGCTTATAGTCCGCATTTTGTTTACATTAATACCACTTGCACGTGCATAATCAGGATTGGAACCTGCAGCGGTAATCGCCGTCCCTGTTCTGCTTCTCATAAACAGCCACATTATAAAACTGCATACAACACAGAAAAGAATCATTCCGGTAGGAAACTCAAAATTATTCCCGATATGTATCGCAAAAAAATCGCTGAGCTGATGAACCCAGTAGCCGTCAAGTGTAATAGTCGTACGAAGTCCTTTGCCTTTATATCCCCATACCATATTGTCACTGGTATAAGGAAGGACAAGCCACATAATGGACATAAACATAACGGCTGCAAATCCGACATACAGGGCAATGGTCATTTCATCACCGCG
Source organism: Treponema sp. UBA1798 (assembly GCA_002319875.1). GTDB lineage: Bacteria > Spirochaetota > Spirochaetia > Treponematales > Treponemataceae > Treponema_D. The sequence goes on from DCFS01000293.1 coordinate 6,143, forward strand.
CACACGGTTCAGGAGGAGACTGTACAGCCAGCCCAGAAAAACCGCAAACGGAATGGAAAGCAGTATTGCACCGGATATACCGGCCCATCCGGTAAGTCCAAACTGCATAGCCATTGTTGAACCGAGCAGACCGCCTATAACCCCCAGGGAAAGTCCGAAATTCAATCCGGTACCGGAAAGAATCATCGGGATCATTGCAAGCGTCAGCAGTTCATTCTGTCCGAAGCGGTTAAAAATATCACTCAGAGAAGCAGACATGGATACACCGACAAAAGGAGCCATTATAAATAATATCACAAGAAAAGCAGCAATAATAATACGCGGCAAACCGAAATTCCTGATCTTTTCTTTTAAATCATCATTAATTCTTATCATTTTCCAGCCTCCGGCTGCTTTATACCGGACATAAGTAAGGCAAACTCTGCCGGCTTTTCGCGCGGCGAAAGTATACCGGCAACCGTTCCTCCTGAAATGATCGCAACCCGATCACAAACAGAGCGCAACTCTTCCAGTTCGCTGGAAACCATCACGATCGTCGTTCCGTTCTGGCGGTTATACCTCCTCAGAACATCGAGAACAATAGCTTTTGCACCCACATCGATGCCTCTTGTGGGTTCGGATACGAACAGCAAACTGGGTTCCATGCAGAATGCCTTGGCAAGGCATACCTTCTGCTGGTTGCCTCCGGATAATTCTTTTGCGCGTTGCCTGGAGCTTGTACACTTGATTTCAAGCATTTTTATATACTTTTCAGCATTCCGGCGCATTGCTTTCTCATCGCGCAGTTTGAACAAACCACCAAAATAAGATTTCAGAAACATGCCCTTTACCTGCATGGCCGTAAATGAAATATTCCAGTCAAGACTTTCATCGAGCAGAAGGCCAACACCACGCCGATCCTCCGAAACAAATGCAAGTCTGTTTTTCAAAACAGATTCGGGATCATTGAGCCTGAGTTCGGTTCCATCAAAAATGACCTTTCCTCCTGCCGGGAATAATCCCATAATGCCATTAGGAATACCAAGTTTTCCCTGACCCGCAAGTCCGCCTATTCCGAATATTTCACCCTTCCGTACTGAAAAATCAACATCTTTTACGGTTTCTCCGGGCATATCTACCCATAAATGTTCAACAGTCAGAATTTTTTCATCAGGCAGCGTCACCGTCTCTTTTGCATTCAATTCGGCCTGCCGTTTTAAATGCTCTTCAGTCACCGTACGACCAACCATAGAAGCTGCAATATCTGAAACATCCGTTTCCTTTGCACGGACATCCCGGATCGTCTTACCATCACGCAGCGTAACTATCCGGTCACAAATATCCCTGATTTCATGGAGCCGGTGTGAAATAAAAATGACAGCTATACCGGAAGCGGCAAGTCCTTTTATGGCTTTTAACAGAATATCAGCTTCCGATTCCGTAAGGACCGCCGTTGGTTCGTCAAAAACAAGAATGCGCATTTTTTCACGGTCTATTTCACGGGCTATTTCAATGAACTGTTTGTGTCCGACCGGCATCTCCGAGATTTTTGTCTGAGAGTCTATTTCTACACCCAGCCGCTTAATTGCAGACTGTGCCCGAACGGTCATAGCAGTACGATCAAGAACGCTCATCCGGGGACCGAAAATATCCACCATAATATTCGGTTTCGTAATTTCACGGTTGAGCATTATATTTTCAGTGGTCGTAAAACCGGGTATCAGGGAAAATTCCTGATGAACCATACCGATTCCGGCATCAAGCGCATCAAAAGGAGTCCTGAAATGTACTTCTTTACCATCAATAAGAATACTTCCACCGTAACCGCCTGTTTCAGAAATATGCGGCATTCCAAACAGAATACTCATTAAAGTCGTCTTACCAGCTCCATTTTCGCCGACAAGACCAAGTATTTCGCCTCGATGGAGGTCAAACGACACATTTTCAAGAACGACAGTCCCTGAAAAATCTTTTGTCACGCCCTTCAGGCGCAACAGGGGTATATCATTTTTCATTTGAATCCTGGTACTGAATACAACCTTTCTCTGTGAGAAAGATTATATAGAGAAATTAAGGTGCTTCCAGAAGTCAGACGAATTGTGAAAACACCTGTTTTCTGTAAACCGCTTCCCAAAACAACAGATTTCAGGAAGCAGTTGTTCATATTATTTTGTAAATTTAATTTTGAAG
>DCFS01000263.1 GCA_002319875.1 Treponema sp. UBA1798
AACCGGCTTTTGACTTTAAAATATAGGGACAGTTTGTTGAGAACAAGCTGATTAAATCACAATAATGATTTAATCAGCTTTACTATGTGCTATTTCGCAAGAATTTCATTGCCCTTTGTAAATAGTTCCTGAGCGGCCTGTTTCGAGGTAATTGTTTTATAACAGATTTGTTCTTCGAGGGAATTTACAAGATTGAATATTTGTGCAGCTGCCGCCGGGACTGGTGCTGAAACGGGAGAACAGTTCGGCGTTACTGTTTTATTGATATAGTTGATTACAATCTGTTGAGTTGGATCAAGTTGCGGAGCAATGGCATCTGCAACGATACCATTCGGTGGAATTCCGCGTTCTGCGAGAAGTTCCCTGTTGCATTCAATAGAATTCGTAATATAGTTAATGAGTGCTGCCGCTGTTTTCTGATCTTTGCTGTCAGTGGAAACTGAAAAAAACATACCGGGTTGAAGAAAATCTGCTTTTACAGGATTCACTGCCGGCCATGTTGTGATACCTATAGACATATCTTCAGACGCTGATTTACAAAAGGCATTCATTTGATTTGACCATACCATTGCACACCATGACATGCTGTCAGGTTTTGTACCGTAAATCATAGGATCCTGTTCGACAGAACCGATTGTTCGTTCTGCGAAAATCGACGGCGATATGAGCCAGCCTTCTTTTATTCCCTGCTCATAAATAGTGAAGAATAGTTCGAAATCAGCGGGAGTGTCGACACCGAATTTATTTCCGTTGAATAATTTTTTGCCAATACCGCGCATGGTGTAATCAATGAAAACATCTCCAACACCATACGTTACATTTGTTTTGTAACCAGTCTTTTTATAAATCTCTCTGCACAGTTTAGTGAATTCATCGAGCGTCATATTATCTTTTACCGTAATTCCATGAGAATCAAGTACGGTTTTGTTATATAATAAAGCAGGAGCGTTTACACCGGCAACAACAGCATACAGCTTATCATTAATCATTCCTGTTCTTAAAATGCTGTTATTAATGTTACTGGTATCTATGGTCCCGTCCTGTATATACGGGGTCAGATCGACCAGCAGGTTTTTCTCTGCATACTGGTTCAGATACGTATAGCTCATCTGTATAACATCCGGCATCTGGTGCCCGGCTGCCGATGTTGCAAGCTTGTTCCAGTAGTCTGCCCATTCTGCAAACTGGGGATCAAACGTAATCCCGGGATGTTCAGCTGTGAACATGGAAAGAACTTTCTGAGTCCGTTCATTTCTTGCCTGATTTCCCCACCAGTAAACGGTCAGTTTAGTTTCCCTGCCAGTGTTTTTTTTCTCATCCTGTTCTTTTTTCCGGCATCCGCACAGCGATAATGCGACCAGACAAAGACATGAAATTGCGCACAATAGTTTTTTCATGATAACCTCCTGTTTTGAATCATAAATAAAGATATTTGCAGAATTAGAGACGGGTTTCAATTTGCTGTCCTCTCAGTATCAGATCTGAATTTCCGTTTGTAAATCTGATAAACCGGTGTCATAATCAATAAAACCGGCTTTTGACTTTAAAATATAGGGACAGTTTGTTAATCTATGAAAAATTATCTGCTTTTATGGATATATGGTACGATACGAAAAATGAAATGCATATTGAACAATTTTTCTCTGCTGAAAAAAATTCTGATCAGCATTATGCTGTCCAGTCTGCTGTTTGCAGGGGCAGCCTCAGTATTTGCTCTTTATTATGTTACGAAAGCAAACAAAAAACTGCTGTATCTGGAGATCGCAAAAAATCTGGTATATTCCGGTAACAAGATAGCTTCCACGCTTCATTCTATTGAAAATATCAGTAATCTGATGATTGCGGACAGTGTGATTCAGAATAATCTGTATATGCGTAATTCCGATAACTGGCAGGATCGAAACATTGCATACAAGTCACTCTATGAATCGGTCATTTCGTATTTTTTTGAACTGAGGCCGTTTTCCGTTTCTTCTGTTGCATTGGTAAATAACACTTATACGATTTCATCCGATATGACATTAAGCAGGGAGATGGATCCGGTGGTAAAGGATGATCTCGTCCGTACGGCTGACCGTGAGGAGGGAGCCCCTGTATGGATAACAAGATACGGAAACAAGCAGGGAATCTTTATGGTACGGACTGTCCGGCGTATTGAACATATGGATTTTGATATACTTGGTGAAATTGCGTTTTCTCTTGATCTGCATCGTCTTTTAGATGAAGCTACCTGGTCTCCATACAGAAGTGACAAGCCTTTGTTCTTTTTTTTTGATCATGGAGAACTGTTCTATGAATCCGGAATCATCGATAAGTCGGAAATTCCGAAGATAGTAAAAACGCTTGCTGCCTGCGATTATGGAGTCGTCAAAGTACAGAACTCCAGTTATTTTGCAGTAAAAAGTACCATTCCCGGTTACGGCTGGACGTATGTGTGTCTTGTTTCTTACCGGGAAATTGCGCGTGCTACAACTTTTACCTGTCTGATATATTTTCTGATAACAGCTTTGGGAATTTCGATATCGATACTTGTCTGCTATCTGCTGATCCACTCCATTGCGAAGCACATTAATTTCCTTGTCGCAAAAATCAGTGCTTTCCGTGGCGACAGCGGGCAGCTTCCTTTTACTCATTATGACTATTCCGGCCGGCATGATGAAATAGGTGTACTTCACCAGCAGTTCGATCTGATGGTTTCAGAAATAAATGAACTGATACAGAAAAACTATAAAAGCGAACTTCTTATGAAGGATGCACAGCTTGCAGCGCTCGAAAACCAGATCAATCCTCATTTTCTGTATAATACGCTTGAATCCGTTAACTGGCGCGCGAAAGCGATCGGTGCACAAACCATCTCGAGTATGATAGAATCACTTGGCAGCCTGCTGCGTATTACGTTAAGCGATTCTGCCGGTAATTATACGCTCGGACGGGAGCTTGAGCTCGTGGATTATTATCTTACCATCCAGAAACTGCGTTTTGAAGACAGACTGGATGTCACTATTCAGTGTGACGATGCTGTCAGATGCTGTCTGATTCCAAAACTTTCCATTCAGCCGCTTGTTGAAAATGCCATACATTATGCACTTGAGGATTCCATTGAAACATGTCATATCCTGATACAAACGTCTGTTTCCGGAAAAAAGGTGATCATTACCGTGAGTAACAGTGGTTCCTGTTTTGAAGACAGCACACTTAAGGATCTGAAAAATGGAATGGTAAGGCAGCATCGGACCGGCATTGGTCTTCTTAATATAGATAAACGGATTAAACTGACTTTCGGTACTGAATACGGACTCATAGTGTATAATAAAAACGATATGGCTGTCGCTGAACTGACTGTACCTTTTCAGTGCCGGTAGTATAAAGTCAGCTCATTTTTCAGGAAGGTTGTATGCTGCGGATGATTATCGCTGATGATGAAAAAGTGATACGTGAAACTATTAAAAGTTTTATCAACTGGAAATCACTTGGTGTTGAAGTTGTAGGAACATGCAGAGATGGTATGGAGGCCTACAATGCCATTCTTGATGAATATCCCGATATCGTTCTTACTGACATAAAAATGCCCGGTTTCAACGGGCTTGAGCTTATAGAGCGGATAAAACAGATCGACAGCCGGATAGAATTCATCATTCTTTCAGGGTATGAGGAATTCAGTTTTGCAAAACAGGCAATGAAGTCCGGTGTCCGCCATTATCTGCTCAAGCCTTGTAATGAAAAACAGATCGTTGCCGCTGTAGAGGACATAAAGAAAAACTGGTACATGAATCAGGCGTTCAACGATTGGAAAGCGCAGTCGGCGGAAATACAGCGGACCTATCAGAGTTTTACGCCACAGACCGATATAATAGACCGGCTGGAACAGTTATTTGAGGATCTTAATAATGCCGATGAAAAGGAGCGCCGGAAAATATTTTCCGATATGAAACATCTGCTGGGATCTGTAACGGATCAGGACTATCTTGTCCTGCTTATTTCAGGTCTTCTGGTCAAATACGCGGACCGGAGTAACGTGTCGTACAGCCCCATGCAGATTATGGATTATGTAACAGGCTTGAAAGAAATCAGAACTGCAGACGGAATCCTCGAATCCTTTTTTGAAAAACTTCCGCTTATATTTCAGCCGCCGCTTTCCGGATGCAGATGTGTTGCCGGCTTTATTACCCGTACCATTACTTATATAGAAGATCATCTGGCAGATCCCGGACTTTCTCTGAAGCGGCTTTCAGAAGATTATCTGTTTATGAATGTTGATTATGTCAGCAAACAGTTTGTCCGTCAAACCGGCTACCGTTTTTCTGATTTTCTCAATCGCAGGCGCGTCGAAAAAGCAAAGCAGCTGCTTACCGGGCAGGCAGATATCCAGATTCCCGATGTCGCGGAACAGATCGGTTTCGGAAATAATCCGCAGTATTTTTATCTGATTTTCAAAAAATATACGGGAATGACACCTTCGGCATATATCAATTCGTGGAAGGAAAATCCGTGAATGCACTGGAGCAGTGAATAATCAGCATCCCGGCTGAATTTGAAAAATTAAGTTTTATATTATAATCATTTGCAGTTTTCCTGCGGATAGATTAAAGTTGCGCTTTTGAAATTTATCTGAGTCTTAGAAACACCCCGGTGTGATATTATTTTTCTTGACGGCTGCATAGTTAGGATATATACTTATTTCAATAATTGTGCTCGAGCACGGATAAAAAGTGTTATGTTTTTTTGCCATGAAGGAGGATTTTATGAAAAAAATCGTCGGTATGTTGTCGGTATTGTTTGTACTTAGTACAGCAGTATTTGCTAACGGCTTAAAAGATTCCGGAGGTGCTGCAAAGATCGGTGTGTCTATGCCAACCCAGAGTCTTCAGAGATGGAACCAGGATGGTGCGAACATGAAAGCCCAGCTCGAGACGGCCGGTTATAAGGTGGACCTTCAGTACGCAGGAGATAATGATATTGCTACCCAGGTGTCACAGCTGGAAAACATGATTACCGGTAACTGTAAAGCTCTGGTTATTGCATCCATCGATGGTTCAGCCCTTACTAATGTTCTGAAAGAGGCAAAAGCAAAAAAAATTCCGGTTATCGCATATGACCGTCTTATCATGAACAGTGATGCAGTTACTTATTATGCAACTTTTGATAACTACAAAGTCGGAAAAATTCAGGGAGAATATATCCGCGACAAGCTTAAACTCGATTCGACGAACGGTCCGTATAATATTGAATTGTTTACGGGTGCTCCGGATGACAACAATGTAAACTTTTTCTTTGGCGGTGCAATGGATGTTCTTACCCCCTATATAAAAAGCGGAAAATTGGTCGTTAAGTCAGGGCAGGTAACAAAGGCTCAGTGCGCTACGCCGAACTGGTCGACGGAAGAGGCCCAGAAACGTATGGAAGACCTCATTATTGCCAACGGTTACGGACCGAAAGGTGTAAAACTTGATGCAGTGTATTCGTCAAACGATTCTGTAGCGAATGGGATCACGAATGCCCTTAAAGCTGCCGGGTATACCAAAGACAATTTCCCGATTATTACCGGACAGGATTGCGATAAACCGGCTGTAAAGAATATGATCGCCGGTACGCAGAGTATGTCTATCTTCAAGGATACGCGTACGCTTGCATCAAAGGTAGTCGGAATGGTAAATGCAATTATGAAAGGTACAAAGGTCGAAATCAACGATACCAAGACATATAACAATGGTGTCCGTATCGTGCCGTCTTATCTGTGCGATCCCGTTTTTGCGACCGTGGATAATTATAAGGCTCTGCTGATTGACAGCGGTTATTACAAGCCTCTGGATTTACAATAGTCAGGTATTAACCGGGTGAACGGCGGCATCCGTTCACCGGAGAATAGTATACAGGCAGGCAGTTTCAATTGCCGGCCTGTATTTTTGCTCATTGAAAAAAAAGGGTAAATAAGTGGCAAAATATCTGCTGGAAATGAAATGTATTACCAAAGAATTTTCCGGCGTTACAGCGCTTGACAATGTTGACCTTGATATAGAAGAAGGCGAAATTCATGCGCTCGTAGGAGAAAATGGAGCCGGTAAGTCCACTCTGATGAATGTTCTCAGTGGTATCTATCCGCATGGGACTTATACCGGTGATATTGTCTATGATGGTAATATCTGCGAATTTCATACAATAAAAGACAGTGAAAATAAAGGTATTGTAATTATACACCAGGAGTTAGCTCTGGTTCCGTATCTTACTATCGGTGAAAATATGTTCCTGGGGAATGAGTGCGGATCGGCGATGAATATCGACTGGGATGAAACTTATTCAAGGGCGGACGGATTGCTCAAAATGGTAGGTTTACATGAATCTTCCCGTACACTCATTAAAGACATCGGCGTAGGTAAACAGCAGCTTGTGGAAATAGCAAAAGCTCTTGCAAAAAATGTGAGGCTGCTTATTCTTGATGAACCTACGGCATCGCTCAATGAGTCGGATTCACGCCATTTGCTCAACCTTCTGAAGGATTTCAAGAAAAAAGGAATGACTTCCATTCTTATTTCCCATAAGATTGATGAAGTTTCATATGTTGCCGACAGAATTACCATTCTCCGTGACGGGCAGGTTATCAGAACCCTCGACCGGGCGCAGGAAAAATTCACTGAAGATGAAATAATAAGCGGTATGGTCGGCCGCAGTATCACCGACAGATTTCCCAAACGGCTTCCACGTATAGGCGATGTATGTTTTGAGGTAAAAGACTGGACTGTCTACCATCCCGTGTATGAGGGACGCAAGGTCTGTGAAAATATAAATCTGACGCTCAGAAAAGGTGAAGTTGTCGGTATCAGCGGACTGATGGGAGCCGGGCGGACTGAACTGGCCATGAGTATTTTCGGAAAAAGTTATGGCAGAAATATTACGGGGCATATCAGAAAAAACGGACGGGAAGTGCATCTTAATTCGGCAAAGGCCGCGATTGATCATGGAATTGCCTATGTGACGGAGGACCGGAAAGGTAACGGCCTTATCCTGTCTACTCCGATTTCTGAAAATACTACGATGGCGAAACTGAAAAAGGTAAGCCACCATCAGGTTATCGATCATGATCTGGAACTGAAAGTTGCCAGAGAGTATCGTGACAAATTGAAAACAAAATGCCCTACGGTGCTCCAGAATGTTGGTAACCTTTCGGGTGGTAACCAGCAGAAAGTTCTGCTTGGTAAATGGCTCTTTGCAGATCCGGATATACTTATTCTTGACGAACCGACCCGGGGTATTGATGTAGGTGCAAAGTACGAAATCTACTGTATTATTAATCAGATGGTAGAAGATGGTAAGTCTGTCTTACTGATATCTTCCGAAATGCCCGAAATTCTCGGAATGTGCGATCGTATTTATGTCATGAATGAAGGAAGAATAGTTGCGGAATTGCCCAAAGAAAAAGCAACCCAGGAAATAATAATGACCTGTATTCTTGATTCTGAAAAAAGTACTGTCTGACAGCAAAAAGACAAATGAATGCCGGAAATACATCCATGAAAGTTTAAGGGAGAATAATATGGCTGGTACATTTAATATCAAAAATGCGCTTAAGAAAAATACCATGTTTATAGCGCTGATTATAGTAATGCTGCTGTTTCAGGCGCTTATTGTTGCAGGAGATAAAGGATCACTCTTTGCTCCTGCTAATATTTCCAACCTGATCAGCCAGAATGCATATGTCGTAATTCTTGCCTCCGGTATGCTCCTTTGTATACTTACCGGAGGTAATATCGATCTTTCTGTAGGTTCTATTGTTGCTCTTGTCGGTGCAGTTGCCGGAACTCTGATTGTAAGCATGAAATTTAATATATACATTTCGATGCTTGTATGCCTGATACTCGGGCTTGCTATCGGTGCCTGGCAGGGGTTCTGGATAGCCTATGTGCGCATACCGCCGTTTATAGTGACACTTGCCGGTATGCTGTTATGGCGTGGTGTTGCGCTGCTTATTCTGAACGGACTGACCATTTCGCCGTTCCCCGATAATTATCTCAGATATTTTACCAGTTTTTTGCCTGCAACAGATGACGGAACCGTTATTTTCAGTGTAACGATGGCAGCCGGTATTGTTTCCTGTGCGGTATTTGTCATAAGCCAGATAATCGACCGTATCAACAAAAAACGCAAGGGATATGATACGGAACTCTTTGCGGTAATGATTGCACGTCTTACCGTAATATGCATTATAGTTCTGCTGGTATCTGCTTTGCTCGGGCAGCACAAAGGTATTCCTGTCGTACTGATATTGCTTGCAGTTATCGTTTTTGCATACAGTTATTTTACCCTGAAAACAGTTCCCGGGCGTCATCTGTATGCACTCGGAGGTAACGAAAAAGCAACACGTCTTTCCGGCATAAATACGAACAGGGTGATGTTTTTTGCATATGCCAATATGGGATTTCTGTCCGCTGTGGCAGCCCTTGTCTGTGTTGCACGTTTTAATTCCGCATCCCCATCGGCCGGCACCAACTATGAAATGGATGCAATCGGCTCATGCTTTATCGGCGGGGCTTCCGCATACGGCGGGACCGGTACGGTAGGCGGAGCCATTATCGGAGCTATTTTTATGGGTGTCCTTAATAACGGCATGTCGATTCTCGGTATCGACGCTAACTGGCAGAAGGCGGTAAAAGGCCTCGTTCTGCTGAGTGCGGTAGTTTTTGATGTCATTTCAAAAAAGCGTACAAAGACCAGTTAGAAACAGACTGATTGACCGGAACAGGAGTCCGTCATCTATGCAGATCCGGATATTCAGTCAGTATCGGGGCCACTTTAAAAAGTATGTTACTTTTGAAAGCGGCTTATTACATTGGGTTTTAGCAGGAAAATCCTCCTTGAAATAAAACCTGCCTTCTGGCTCCGGGTATGCAGTACCCGGAGCCTTCTTTTTTCTGAATCTGTAATCAGCTTTCATGACGTAATCGTGCTAGAGGTTGATTTTTCCGTTATGGCAGCCATTTTCCAGTATGGTATCCTGTACCCGTACAAACAGATTTGATGGGAGCAGATTTATATGCAGAACAAAGACATGTATAAAACGGCACGGGAACAGTATGCTGAGATCGGAGTAGATACGGAAAAAGCGGTTTCTTCGTTACAGCGGATACCGCTTTCCCTTCACTGCTGGCAGGGCGACGACGTCGGCGGTTTTGAAAAAGCAGGGGCAACGCTTGACGGAGGCGGCATACAGGTAACCGGTAACTATCCGGGAAAAGCCAGATCAATAGCGGAGTTACGGCAGGATATCGAAAAAGTCCTGTCATTTACACCGGGAAATTACCGTCTGAACCTGCATGCCAGTTATGCTGATTTTTCAGATACCAAACCTGTTGACCGCGACAGACTGGAACCGGAACACTTCAAAAGCTGGATTTCCTGGGCAAAAGGAATCAGGCTGCCGCTTGATTTCAATGCGACGCTTTTTTCTCACCCGAAAGCGGAAGGCCTGACACTCGCTTCGAAGGATAAAGGAATACGCGATTTCTGGATTGAACATACGAAACGTTGCCGTGATATCGGCGCATATTTCGGAAAAGAGCAGGGAAGTGCCTGTATTCATAACATCTGGATTGCAGACGGTATGAAGGATCTTCCTGCCGACAGACAGGGATACCGGGAGATTCTTGCAGACTCTCTCGATGAAATTCTTAAAAAGAAGATATCCGCTGAATATTTAAAAGACGCTGTCGAGTCAAAAGTATTCGGAATCGGTTCGGAAAGTTATGTCGTCGGTTCACACGAGTTTTATATGGGGTATGCAACCAGCCGGAAATGTCTGCTGACGATCGATATGGGGCATTTCCATCCTACGGAGAATGTTGCTGATAAACTTTCCGCAGTGATGATGTTTGTTCCCGAAATCCTGCTGCACCTTTCCCGCGGCGTACGCTGGGACTCTGATCATGTCGTAATTTTCAATGATGACATGAGAATGATGGCGGAAGAAATAATCCGCACGGGTAAAACCGATAAAATCCATATCGGAACCGATTACTTTGATGGTTCCATAAACCGGATAGGTGCATGGGTCCTCGGTTCCCGTGCTACGGAAAAGTCTCTGCTGTATGCGCTCCTTGAACCTCAGGACCGTCTGATTGCGTATGAGAACAGCGGCAATTATTTTGCCCGGCTGGCATTAAACGAACAGCTCAAGACAATGCCGTTCGGTACGGTATGGGAGCATTACTGTCAGATGTGCAATGTGCCGTCTGATGCGGAAATTATTCAGTCTGTTATGGAGTATGAAAAGAGTGTGACGTCAAAACGGTAATGTTTCACAGCAAGGAGGAAGTTGTGGATCACGAATATATTCTTGAATTACGAAATATAACAAAAACATTTCCCGGAGTCAGGGCTCTTGACAATGTAAACTTTACCCTGAAAAAAGGTGAGATACATGCACTGCTGGGGGAAAATGGAGCCGGTAAATCCACATTTATTAAAGTCATTACAGGTGTTCATCATGCGGATTCCGGTGCGATGTATCTTGATGGTAACGAAGTGCATTTTAGGACACCTGTTGATGCCCAGAAAGCCGGGATAGCAGCCATTTACCAGCATGTCACCTGTTATCCTGATCTGTCTGTTGCTGAAAACATGTTTATCGGACATGAGCTTCTGAAATCCCGGATAAAACGGCTCGACTGGAAACGTATGTACGCGGAAGCTGATCAGTGGCTCAGTAAAATGCATGCGAACTTCAATTCAAAGGCAGAAATGGGGACGCTGTCGGTAGCTCAGCAGCAGCTTGTTGAAATAGCCAAAGCTCTTTCGATGAATGCACGGATTATTATCATGGATGAACCGACAGCAGCTTTAACCCGCCATGAAAGCGAAGAATTATATGAAATTACGGAAAAACTCCGTGATACCGGACATTCCGTGATTTTTATTTCACACCGCATGGAGGATATGGAGCGGCTTGCAAACCGGGTAACTGTTTTCCGTGACGCGAAATATATAAACTGCTGGGATGTGAAGGATGTGACCCGGTCAGACCTTATCAAGGCGATGGTCGGACGCGAAATTACGCAGATGTTTCCTAAAAAGAAAGTGCCGGTTGGAGATGCGGTACTTGAAGTTTCCCATCTTAGCCGTACGGGGTATTTTAAGGACGTGTCATTTTGTGTCCATAAAGGGGAAATACTGGCGCTTACCGGACTGGTTGGAGCCGGTAGAACCGAAGTGTGTGAAGCTATTTACGGCGTAACGCAATTCGATGAAGGATCGGTTAAACTTAATGGCAGGGAGGTTCACTTCTGTCATCCTTCTGAAGCTATCGCGGCGGGTTTCGCGCTCCTGCCTGAGGACCGCCAGAAAGAAGGTCTGGTGCTGCAATGGGAATTGTCAAAGAATATTACGTTGCCATCGCTTGACATTATTAAAAAGCACGGTTTTTTAGATGTAAAAAAAGAGAACAGTATTGCCGGCCGTTTGTGTTCCGAACTGACCGTAAAAACTCCAAGTATATTTGAATCGGCAGCTTCTCTTTCCGGCGGTAACCAGCAGAAAGTTGTTGTCGCAAAACTTCTGACGAAACCGGTACATATTGTTGTTCTTGATGAGCCGACAAAGGGTGTCGATGTCGGTGCAAAAACGGCTATTTATGAAATTATGGGGAATCTTGCCGCAAAAGGATATGCGATTATCCTCATTTCTTCTGAAATGCCTGAGGTTCTCGGTATCAGTGACCGCATTATAGTTATGAAAGACGGCAGAGTGACAGGCGAATTGATAACGGCTGATACGAACCAGAATGAGATACTTGATGCTGCAATGGTGAAGGAGACGGTAAAAAGATGAAATCAAAAAAATTGTTTTCCGGCAGTTTCCGTGAAATCGGTCTCATACTTTTTATAGCTGTTATCGGTATTCTGGTACAGATACGTAATCCTACATTCTTTACGCTGATTAATCTTACTAATATTGCCGTTAATACTGCCATACTGAGTATCCTCTCTGTCGGAATGATGATGGTCCTTCTGACTGGCGGTATTGATCTTTCGATCGGTGCTGCGATTGCCCTTTCCGGCATGTGTGCGGCGCTGACATTACAGTATTATCCCGGTATCCCTGTTTTTTTTGCCATCGTTGAAGGAATGCTGATTGGCGGAATCGGCGGGGCACTGCTCGGTATACTTGTTGCCCGCTTTAATGTTCTGGCTATTATTGCTTCGCTCGGTATGATGAATGTCCTTCGCGGTATGACATACATTGTGTCCGGCAGCAGATGGGTCAGTGCCTACCAGATGCCTGATGGTTTCAAGAATTTTGCTACGGGAAAATTCCTCGGAATAAACAATCTTGTTATGATAGCAATTGTGGTTTATATACTGTTTTATTTGTTTATAAATCATTCCAGGGTCGGGCGCTGGATTTATGCAGTCGGCTCAAATCCTTCTGCAGCAGAAATATCAGGTATTCCGAAACGCCGTACTGTTTTACTGGTATATATAGTGATGGGTGTCCTTTCCGGTCTTGCCGGTGTCCTGTGGGTTGCAAAATATGCTTCTGCGCAGGGGGATACTGCATCTGGGTATGAAATGAGTGTCATAGCCGCCTGTGTACTTGGAGGTGTCAGTTGTACGGGCGGACGGGGAAAAGTGAGCGGCCTTATAATCGGTTGTCTGCTTTTCGGTATACTGAATAATGCACTTCCCCTGATCAATGTATCACCTTTCTGGCAGAAGGCAATACAGGGTGCGGTTATACTTGCTGCCATTCTTTCTAATGTGCTTGTGAAACGCCGGTCAGATCGTGCTGCGCTTTATGCACGTGAAATATAGGAGTCTGCTATGGAAACTTCAAGAATTGCTACAGAAAAGAACTGGAATGCAAAAAGTTTCTTTCTGCAGTGGGAATGGCTGCTGATAATCCTGCTGCTGCTTATTCACGGTGTCAACAGCCTTGTTTCACCGTATTATTTTTCGCTTGATACATTTCTGAGTACTCCGATGACTTTTCTTGATAAGGCATTTATCGTATTTCCCATGATGTTTGTCCTTATTTCCGGAAATGGTAATATCGATATTTCCGTTGCTTCTACGGTTGCGCTTTCGTCGGTTATAATGGGTGTTTCATATAACCATGGACTGCCGATGGGTGCTGCTCTGGTATTGTGTCTCTGTGTAGCAACCGTCTGTGGCCTTATTAATGGAATACTTCTGGCCGTCTTTCCGGAACTCCCGGCGATGATTGTGACACTTTCTACAATGACATTGTACCGTGGTATTGCATATATTATTCTGGAAGATAAGGCTGCCGGTAAATTTCCTGCCTGGTTCAGCTATTTCGGCTGGGGATATATCGGGCCGGTTCCTTTTATTCTTGTCATGTTTATTCTGGCTGCAGTGACTTACGGAATACTATTGCATAGAACTCCTTTCGGCCGTTCTCTTTATGCGATGGGTAATAACCGGAAGGCAAGCCTTTATTCAGGTATCCGTATAAACCGTATTACCGTTATTATCTATATGCTTGCAGGTTTTATGTCGGGTATAACCGCTATCTTTCTTACGTCCCGGATGGGAAATACCCGCCCGAATATTGCAAACAATTATGAACTTGATGTTATAGCTATGGCTGTCCTTGGAGGTGTAAGTACAGCCGGGGGGAAAGGCCGTATACTTGGACCTGTTATTTCCATCTTTATTATAGGATATCTCCAGTATGGTCTGGGTCTTATAAACCAGTCAGCACAGGTTGTCATGATCATTCTCGGAATTCTGCTTATTGCATCAATTCTGGTACAGGGATTTGATCTGGATAAAAAACAGGGTATGGTTCATGAGAAATAGAGAACGACTTCACTAGTTTCAAAATTAAAGGAGGAAACTATGAAAAAATTGCTTGTAGCTGCTTTTGCAGGGGTATCGGTGCTGCTGACCGTGATACCGGTATGTGCGAATGGAACTCAGGATGCAGGGAAGACGTCAGGTGCCGTAAACAAGCGGGCTGCCATCGTATTCAAAAGTGCAGGTAACCCTTATGGTGAAAAGATGCAGGAAGGTTTCAGCGCTGCACTGAAGGAACAGGGCTATGAAACCATTATCCGTACACCTGACCAGCCTACTGTAGAAGCCCAGATCCAGATTATCGAACAGCTTATTGCGCAGAAAGTTTCTTCTATCTGCGTATCAGCAAATGATTACGATGGATTACAGCCGATACTGACAAAGGCTTTGAAAGCAGGTATCAAAATTACTGCTGCTGATTCAAATGTCAATCCTGCAAGCCGTATGACGTTTATCAATCAGGCGGATCCTGAAAAAATCGGCCGTACACTGATTCAGGCTGCATATGATATGACCGGCGGAAAAGGCGATATTGCAATACTTTCTGCAACAAGCCAGGCGTCGAATCAGAATCTGTGGATTGAATGGATGACGAAAGAACTGAAAGGAAATGCCTCAAAATATGCAAATCTGAAGCTCGTAAAGATAGCATACGGCGATGATCTGCGCGATAAATCGGTTTCCGAAACGGAGGCGCTGCTTCTTTCCTTTCCGAATCTGAAATGCATTATTGCACCGACCACAGTCGGTATTGCAGCTGCTTCAAAGGTTGTTGCAGATAAAGGACTGACTGGTAAAGTATTCGTTACCGGATTGGGATTACCCTCTGAAATGGCGGAAGCCATTACCAAAGGGGTCTGCCCGTATATGTATCTGTGGAATCCGATCGATGTCGGTTACCTTGCCGGCTATGCTAACGTAGCGCTTACTGCCGGAAAAATTACAGGAAAAGAAGGCGATAAGTTTAAAGCGGGACGTCTCGGTGATTATACGGTTACAAAGTCAGCTGATGGGGGAACAGAAGTCCTGCTCGGGCCACCTTTTAAATTTGACAAAAGCAATATAGATCAATGGAAGACTGTCTATTAAGCATGAGGCAATAATAAATGGAGGCGGTCTTAAATGTACGACTTATGAAGCCGCTTCCATATAATATAAGGGAATCTCTAAAAACTTCAGTTTTTCGAGATTCCCATAAGTAATAACATTTCAGGAGAAAAAAATGTTGCATGCAGCTTTTAAAATGAAACTCAAACCAGGCTGTGCGGCAGAATACAAACGCCGCCACGATGCTATCTGGCCGGAACTGAAAAAAGCGATTTCGGCATCCGGTGTCTATGATTATTCCATCTTCCTGGATGAAGAAACACTTACCCTCTTTGCATACCAGAAGTTAAAACCGGGTAATAAAGCTGATACCCAGAAGGACTTGCCGATTGTGCGGAAATGGTGGGATATGATGGCTGATATAATGGAAGTAAATCCCGACAATTCTCCTGTCTGTATTGAATTGAAGCAGATGTTCCACATGGACTGACGCCGGTTATATCCGGTTACCCTCCACTCGGATATTTTATTCGTGCGGAGGTTTTAATACCCCGCCCCTTGGGGCGTATGAAGGGTATTAAATTCTGACTGCAATACCTTTAGAGAACAACATACCTCGCCCTTGGGGGAGGCCACTGAAAAAGATCCTG
>DCFS01000190.1:0-1607 GCA_002319875.1 Treponema sp. UBA1798
AATTCGCACTGGTGGTTTCTGCTGCACTTGAGACAATCGTTCGGATGATTGGAAAGAATGAGTTCCAGTACTGTTCTGCGGGCTTTCATCAGATCCCTGTCACTGGTGACAATATTCATTCCCGGAGTGACGGCTGTGCAGCAGGAACGTACCATACGAGCCCTGCCGTTTTTATCGACATTTTTTACAACACAGATACCGCACGAAGCCCATGCCGGAAGATCAGGACTATAGCATAGTGTCGGGATTTTTATGCCGATCGTTTTTGCAGCATTCAGAATGTTTGTTCCTTCCGGGACAGAAACTTCTTTTCCGTTTATAGTTAATGTTACCATAATTCTACTTACTCCTTGGGCCTATCTCTTCTCAATAGCATGGAAATGGCAGGTGCGTTCGCACGCACCGCATTTCAGACACTTGCTCTGGTCGATGACGTGGCGGGTCTTTTTTTCACCGGAAATACAATTGGCCGGGCACTGACGGGCACACGCACCGCATCCGATACATTTTTCTGTAATAAAGAACGTAAGCAGATGCTTGCATTTTCCTGACGGACATTTTTTATCCTGTACATGTGCAAGATATTCGTCGCGGAATTTTTTGAGCGTTGAAAGCGTGGGATTGGGAGCCGACTGGCCAAGTGCACAAAGAGAGCATGCTTTCATTGCATTGCCGATATCTTCCAGCTTCTGCAGATCCTGCATAGTACCGTTTCCGCGTGAAATCTGGTCGAGAATCGTATACATCTGCCGTGTACCGATCCGGCACGGAGAACATTTCCCGCAGCTTTCATCAACACAGAATTCCATGTAGAACTTTGCAATATCAACGACACAGTCATCTTCATCCATAACGATCATACCGCCGGACCCCATCATGGAACCCATGCGGATAAGTGCACCGTAATCTATCGGAACATCAAGTTCTTTATCGCTGATAATACCGCCGGAAGGACCGCCGGTCTGTACGCCCTTGAATTTTTTACCATTCTTTATGCCTCCGCCGATTTCAAATATGATTTCACGGAGTGTTGTGCCCATGGGGACTTCCACGAGGCCCGAATTTTCAATTTTTCCGGTAAGCGCAAAGACTTTTGTTCCCTTTGAATCGGCATCTCCGATTTTGCTGAACCAGTCGGCACCTTTGGTAAGGATAATCGGGATGTTCGCCCATGTTTCGACATTATTGATGATCGTCGGTTTTCCCCAGAGTCCCGCCTGTGCGGGGAACGGGGGTTTGGGAGTCGGCATACCGCGTTTTCCTTCAATTGAGCGCAGCAGAGCTGTTTCTTCACCGCAGACAAAAGCTCCTGCACCGAGACGGATCTCGATATCGAAGTCGAATCCTGATCCGAGTATATTTTTGCCAAGCAGTCCTTTTTCATGTGACTGCTTGATAGCCTTTTCAAGGCGGTGTACGGCGAGCGGGTATTCAGCACGAATATAGATAAATCCCATATGAGATCCTATCGTTTTACCGCAGATTGTCATGGCCTCGAGAATTGAATGAGGATCTCCTTCGATAGTGGACCGGTTCATATAGGCCCCGGGATCGCCTTCATCGGCATTGCAGACAACATATTTTATATCACCTGCAGCTTTGTATCC
>DCFS01000190.1:1976-4950 GCA_002319875.1 Treponema sp. UBA1798
GCCATGTAACCGTCACGTGCAATATATTCTTCTATGCTTTCCGGATTTATTACACCGCAGTTACGCAGTACGATACGGACCTGTTTTTTATAGAATGGAATATCGGAAACTTCTTCATTTTTCTTTTTGTTCTTGTCGTAAAGCAGGCGGGGAACTTCACGTCCTTTGACGATCTGTTCAGCAATAATCTCGTGTGCGTCATCCGGCGTAACGTTTACATAAAAAGAATCTTCCGGAAGTACTTTGACGATAGGACCTTTTTCACAAAAGCCGAAACAGCCGGTTTGTACGATCTGAACTTCATTTTCAACACCGAGTGCCTTTGCCTCTTTTTTCAGATTTTCCAATATAGCTTTTGAACTGCTTGATTCGCAGGCTGTACCGCCGCAGACTAGTATATAATGTGAATATGCCATTGGTTTCTCCTATTTGGACATGATGTCGGCAGCAGGTCTGTCGATAATAAGCTTGTCCAGCAGCTGTTTGCCGATAATGTGTTTTTCGATAATTTCTTTTGCAACTTTTGCGTTTACATTACCGTAAATAACTTTCGGCATATCCGGTACGATTACTTCGACTGTCGGCTCGTTTGCACAAAGGCCCATACAGCCTGTCTGGCGCAGCATGACGTGATCTGCCAGTCCCTTTTCTTCAATTTCCTTAAGGAACGCATTCAGTGTCTCTTTCGCGCCGGATGCGATACCGCATGTACCCATACCGACTATAATCTGGATTGTCTTACCTTCCGTATTACGTTTTTCAACTTCTGTTTTCATTTGTCCGCGCAGTTTGCGCAGTTCTTCAAGTGTCATTTTTTGCTCCTGAGGCCGGAACGGCCTATGGGTTTTCCTGGGATTCAATATACTTCTGCAGCAGTATCTGTGAAGCTGCAGATTCAAAATCGCCTCCCAGTACGTCTTTCAATTCGTTACGGTTTATTCTGTAATCCAGGTTCACCGTAGTATTTTTCCGGTGGATATCCATATCAAAGCTGCCCGGGAGTGTAAGAATTTCACGGAAAAGTCCTGTAAAGTCTCCCAACGGCGGTGTATCAATATTCGCCAGATTGAAATTCATGGTAACGGTAGTACCTCTGCCCGGTGCAGTCTGTATATTCCAGAAACCATCGGTTTCTTCTGCAGTCTGGATCAGGAAAGGAATACCAAGTCCTACTTTCCGGTTCGGATGTTTTTTACCATCTGTATAGAACGGATCTTCAGCTTTTTTCAGCGTTTCAGGACTCATGCCCTTTCCGTTGTCCTGTACAGTAACCTTTAAAGCATCCTGGGTCTGTATGCATTCAAGTGTAATGTGCGTAGAGCCGGCTTCCACAGCATTTTGTGTTATATCAGCGATCATATCGCACAGGTTATAATGCATGACCGGAACCTTTTTTTATTGCGAACGATATTTATTGAGAATTCCGGCTATCTGATTTTTTGTCAGCTTACCGTATACGTCACCGTTAATTGACATGACAGGAGCAAGCCCGCAACAGCCAATACAGCGGACCGGTTCTACCGAGAAAAGTCCGTCTTCTGTTGAAATGTCTTTTTCACCAAGTTTAAGAAGGCTTCGTGTTTCATCGATGATGTCCTGACCGCCTTTCAGATAACAGGCTGTGCCGAGACAGACACTGACCTGGTTCTTACCCGGCTTCTGTGTTTTAAAGAAATGATAGAAAGAAATGACGCCGTAGATACGCGCCAAGGGAATACCCGTAAGTTCAGAAACTCCGAAAGCTGCATCCCGAGAGATGTAACCCTGCTCTTCCTGCACACGGTGCAGAATCATAATCAGATTGCCCGGTTTGTCTTTCCATTCCTTAATGAAAGCATTAAGGTCTTTTGAAAAACCGGCATTTCCCGCTTTTGCCATTTTCATACTCCTATAATGACAGTGATATAAACAGAACAAAAAAATCCATATAAACCATGGAATTTTGTATGGTCGAGTATAATCCTTTTTTTATATTTTGCATAGATTTCTACCATGCAAGCGTATTTGATATTTCCGTGTTCCCGCTTAAAGTAAAAAGGTCAACGAGCTGTATCACCGATTTGAGAGGTTTGCTGCCGGCAACGGGGGCTTCCATGACAATAACAAGCCTGCTGTTTTTCAGTTCTTCTGTTATAGACTGTCCGTAAACCGACGATACGAGATCCAGATATTCGTCCTTAGACATCGTTTCTCCGGTAAACACCGGTGCCATAAGGAGGTCAGTGTAACTTCGTTCCTTTTCCGGAAGCAGCGCCGCCGCCTGCTTCAGGATCCGGGCACTGAGAACGAACACCAGTTTATGCCTGCCGTCAGGTGTTTCAGAATACGTAAACGCGCCGGGAACAGCCGGCAGACCGTCTGCAAGTCTGCTGATATATCCTTTTAAACTGAGAGACGAGGGAGACGGATCCGATGCGGAAACGTTCTGGAAGCCTGCGGCTTCCATCTGTTTTTTTATCTCTGAGCCGTTAAACAGCGGGCTGCTGCCCTGTGCTCCGGAAACAGTCCTGACTGTTTGTTCGATAGCTGTTCCCATTGCGGCGGAACAGATAAAAGAAGCTCCGTTTTTTTTATCTGCCGATACAGTGACTGTTGTGTCACAGCCGGCCAGCAGCAGTACACATGCAAAAAATAATATGGTAAAAGAGTATTTCATATATCAATGAAGAAACAGAGAGAAGGGTAAGGTTACACGGATACCGGTAGAGAAGACAAGCCCTGCTGCAAGGCTGTTTACCATTGACAGCGCTCCCCCGTCAGTATCATTGAATATTGTATAGAGCACATCCTGCGTCAGTGTAATTTTTACCGCCCCTTTGGTGAAGGATGGAGTTTGCCATGAAGCGCCAATAATCCCGGGGAATACGGATGCTTCTATATTATCAGATTTTCCCGGTAATTCCGGCTGGCCCATAGTGAAAACAGGGCCTGCGTAAATACGGAAATAGTCGTTTACCGTTATGCTGAACACCAG
>DCFS01000165.1 GCA_002319875.1 Treponema sp. UBA1798
AGCAGGAAAAACGGAACGTTTTTCCTGCGACTCATTCCCCCGCATATTTGATGCCAAGAATCGACAGCTCTTTTTCGTTCAAGTCAACTCCGCGCAGCATCAGCCGGTTGCCTTTCAGGGCTTCAATAGAGTTGATACCCATGCCGCCCATCATTTCTTTTATTTCACGCGTCCACGCCGTTACCAGATTTACAAGCCTGTCGCATCCCATGTCGGGGTTCAGTCGTTTTACAAGATCTGACCGCTGCGTGGCAATGCCCCAGTTACATTTTCCGGTCTGGCAGGTCCTGCACAGATGGCAGCCTAATGCCAAAAGTGCTGCAGTCGCTATATAGACAGCATCTGCACCAAGTGCTATAGCCTTTACGACATCTGCACTGTTGCGGATGGAACCGCCGCAGACAATGGAAACCTGGTTGCGGATCCCTTCTTCCCTGAGCTGCTGGTCAACGGCCGCAAGAGCAAGTTCTATGGGAATACCTACGCTGTCGCGTATACGTGTAGGAGCCGCTCCTGTGCCTCCGCGGAAACCATCTATGGCGATGATATCTGCGCCGCTTCGTGCAATACCGCTTGCAATTGCCGCTACGTTATGTACGGCGGCAATTTTTACGATGACAGGTTTTGTATAACCGGTTGCTTCCTTGAGAGAATATACGAGTTGCCGTAAATCTTCTATAGAATAGATATCATGGTGCGGGGCTGGTGATATGGCATCGGTACCTTCAGGAATCATGCGCGTTGCGCTTACGTCGGCAGTAATTTTTGCCCCCGGCAGATGGCCTCCGATTCCCGGTTTTGCTCCCTGCCCCATTTTAATTTCGATAGCGCACCCCGCCATCAGAAAATCTTTATGAACTCCGAATCGTCCGGATGCAACCTGTACGATGGTATGAGGACCGTATTTATAGAAATCTTTATGCAGTCCGCCTTCGCCTGTGTTATATGCAGTTCCCAGTTTGGTTGCAGCCTTGCCGAGTGATTCGTGAGCATTATAACTTATTGATCCGTAACTCATGGCGCTGAACATAATAGGGGTTGAAAGCTCGATATGCGGCGGCATGGTTGTAACAAGTTTTCCTTCTTTTGTCCGCTCTATTTTTTCAGGGCGTTTACCGAGTGATACCTTCGTTTCCATCGGTTCCCGCAGCGGGTCAATTGAAGGATTAGTGACCTGTGAAGCGTTGATCAGAATATGATCCCAATAGACCGGAAGAGTACACGGATTTCCCATTGAAGAAAGCAGGGCCGCTCCGGTTGATGCCTGCTTGTATATTTCTGTTATGGCCTGAGACGACCAGTTACCGTTCGGACGGAATGTATGATCGCTTTTTACTATTTTAAGCGCATGAACAGGACACAGGGATACACACCGGTGGCAGCATACGCACTTGGAATCATCTGCTATCATGATGCCTTTTTCAGCATCAAAAGAGTGTACCTGATTTGCACACTGCCGTTCGCAGACCCGGCACGCTATACAACGGTCCTGGTTACGTACGACTTCAAATTCGGGATAGATATAGTCTACAGGCATTTACGACCTTCCTCATTCAATGTGACAATAACAGGCTCTCCGCCTGCTGGTGACCAGATACGGTCAAGTTCCGGTTCGATAATACGAATGGCACACTCTTCACTTGCAAAATAGGTCATATCACCTTTTTCAGCACTGACCATGGACCGCAGCTTCAGGCGGTCGTTCAAAGCCATAAGACCGCCCTCAAAACCAAGCAGAATGGAAAAAGGTCCGGTTATAAGCAGTTCACTGAACTGTGTGCGCAAAAACTCCAGCTGTTCTCTTTCTTCAGGAGCCCTTTTTGCTATAGTACTCCAGAAAGGAGCCGCTATGACATGAGCAGCCTCCTCAAAGGAAAGCCGCTGTTTGCGGACAAGATAATCAATAATATAGGTGATTACTTCTGTATCGGTAAGAAGGTTGCACGTATAACCGAACATTTCAATGAACCGGCGGTTTGCATCATATGATGATATTTCACCATTGTGGACGACCGTAAAATCAAGAAACGCAAAGGGATGCGCTCCGCCCCACCATCCCGGAGTATTTGTGGGATAGCGGCCATGCGCTGTCCAGCTGTAACCTTCATACTCTTCCAGTTTGTAAAATTTGCCGACATCCTCCGGGAAACCGACTGCTTTGAAGACACCCATATTTTTCCCGCTGGAAAAAACGAATGCCCCATTGATATTTGTGTTGATATGATTGACGCACTGGCCTGTATATTCCTTTTCATCGAGATGACTTGCAGAAAGCTTTGTTTGCAGCGGCGCGACAAAATAACGCCATATCAGAGGTTCGTCGCGGATTTCAGCTATTTGCCGGGTTGGGATTTTTGACAGATTTATGATATCGAAACGTTCTTCAATAAAGTGTTCACAGTCATGTTTCGCATCAGTGTTATCATAAAAAATATGAAGTGCATAGAACTGTTTGTATTCAGGATAGATACCATATCCGGCGAATCCTCCGCCGAGACCGTTTGAACGGTCATGCATCGTTGCAATGGACGTAATGATTTTTTCGCCACTCATACGTTTCCCGGACTTTGAGAAAATACCGGAAATTGCACATCCTGAAGGTATCCTTATCCGACCTTCTTTTTTTAGCATATATACCTCGTTTTTTTGCAAACACCTTAGATGTAAGTATTAATATACAAAATCATGAATATTTATTCAAGTATCTGCATTGAAAGTTAATAATTTAAGCAAAAGTTATAATTTTGAAGGGATTTTGCAGAAGGAGTTATTATAGAACGTATGCTGACAACGCCATATAAATCGTGATATAGTAAATCATATATCCGGTAAAAAAAGGTTGTATATCATGTCTATTATTGAAGGAATTTTTCTTGGTGTGCTTCAGGGGATAACGGAGTTCCTGCCGGTTTCATCTTCCGGACATCTCGATGTTGCTCAGGAACTGCTTGGGTTGAACGGTGTGCCGATTCTGTTTGATGTATTTCTGCACCTTGCGACACTGTGTGCCACTATACTGTTTTTCCGCAGAAAAATAGGGAAGCTTTTGTGTATTTTCGGTCGCTGGATTACGCGGCGGCCGGATCCTGTAAAAGAGACTATCGGAAAAGATGCCGGCGACGGACTGGCAGGGACAGAAGCCCTTGGCCGTGGTACAATAGTTGCAGTTATACTGGCTACTGTTATAACGGGAGTCATCGGAGTGTGCACCAGCAGGTTTGTTTCCGATCTGCCGCTGCCTTTTATCTTCGGCGGTTTTATTCTGACCGGTGCCGTTCTTATCGCTTCATCATATGCCGGCAGAAAATATGTGGGCCGCAGAGATCAGAAACGCGGTATATCATGGATGCAGGCTGTTGTAATCGGTATCGCACAGGGCATCGGAACCCTGCCGGGAATTTCACGATCCGGTTCCACAATAGCCGGTGGTCTTTTCTGCGGCGTAGACCGGTCTGATGCAGGTGAATTTTCATTTATCGTTGCCA
This sequence comes from Treponema sp. UBA1798, assembly GCA_002319875.1. Taxonomy (GTDB): domain Bacteria; phylum Spirochaetota; class Spirochaetia; order Treponematales; family Treponemataceae; genus Treponema_D. Next base: position 3,486 of record DCFS01000165.1, read on the forward strand.
TACCGGCTATTCTGGGCGCCTTTATTCTTGAACTTAAAGATATCGGCGACGTCGCTTCCGGAATCGGACCGGCTCCCGTGATTGCAGGCTGTGCGGCTGCTTTTGCATCAGGATATCTGGCGCTGACCTGGCTGATGAAAATTATCCGGAAAGGCAGACTCGAATGGTTTGCGTGTTATCTTATTCCGATCGGAGTTTTAGGACTTCTGTTTCTGAAATAGTAACCGGATCCTGACCGAACTGAGCAGTGTACAGTTCACGGTATATGCCGCCTGACTGCATCAGTTCATCATGAGTGCCTGACTGCATGATGCCTTCGTTACTGACGACCGCTATCCGGTTAGCATTCTTTATGGTAGAAAGCCGGTGCGCAATAATAAATGTCGTACGTCCTTTTGCCAGTTCATCGAATGCATGCTGTATCCGTATTTCAGTTGCCGTATCAAGTGATGATGTCGCTTCATCAAGTATCAGAATCGGTGGATTTTTGAGAAAGATACGTGCAATTGAAACCCTCTGTTTTTGTCCGCCTGAAAGTTTTATGCCCCGTTCACCGACCATCGTATCATAACCGTTCGGCATTTTCTGTATGTCTTCGTGTATTTCCGCATGTTTTGCAGCTTCGATTATTTCCTCATCCGTGGCGCCGATTTTCCCGTACGCAATATTTTCCCTGATAGTACCCGCGAACAGGAATACGTCCTGCTGTACTATTCCGATCTGCCGGCGCAGGGAATTTACCGTAATGTCGCGGATATCGGTTCCGTCAAGTGTGATGGATCCGGACGTAATTTCGTAAAATCTGGGCAGAAGGTGACAGAGCGTTGTTTTTCCGCTGCCGCTTGGTCCGACCAGTGCTATTGTTTTACCTGCGGAAACTTCAAGATTTACATTTTTCAGAATGGAAACACCGTTATTGTATGAAAAGCAGACATTATTATAGCATACGTCTCCGCGGACGTTTGAGAGCACTTCAGCGCCGTTTTTTTCCTTTGTCTCGTCATGAGAGCGCATGATTTCGGCAAAACGCTGGAAACCTGCGATTCCTGTCGAGAATTGTTCCACCAGATTTGCGAGCTGACGTATCGGCTGAAGGAATGCCGCGACGAAAAGGTTCGCAGCTATGAGGTCGCCGAGGTTCATACGTCCTTTCATGATCAGGAAACCGCCGGTTGCAAGGACTATGACGCTCAGTATATGGGTCGTAAAGTCGATACGGGTATGAAATGTAGCCATTGCGCGGTAATATCCGGATTTCGCTCCGAAATACTCGTGATTATTTTCATCAAACCGCTTGTTTTCATAATCTTCATTGGTAAATACTTTTGTTACCCGTATTCCGCTTATTGACGATTCAAGACCTGCATTGATTTCCGCAGTTTTATCCTTTACTGTCCGTGATGTTGCCATCATTGCCTTTTTTGAGAATATCAGCCGCATAATCAGAACCGGCAGCGTAACAAAAATCACGACAGCAAGTTCCCATCTGATTTGCAGCATAAGAAACATTGCACCGACAAGCGTAATGACTGAAAGAAACAGATCTTCCGGCCCGTGATGGGCAAGTTCGCTTACTTCAAAGAGATCATACGTTGCCCGTGACATTATCTTGCCGGTTCTGTTTGCGTCAAAGAAAGTAAACGACTGATTTTCAAGATGAGCGAATATATCGCGCCGCATGTCAGTTTCAACATGAACACCGAACATATGTCCGAAATAAGTAACGAACCACTGTGCCGCATAACGGAGCAAATAAAGACCGAACAGCACGGCAATCACAATTACAAATATTTTTATGGCAGGTCCGGGAGTGATACGGAATTCCGGTAGAACATCATTTATTATCCAGCGGGATATCATGGGGAAAGCCAGATCTACCGCAGAGATGAACGTTGCACATAACATATCGGCAATAAAAAGGTTCAGATGCGGTTTGAAATAGGAAAGAAAATATTTCAGATTTGATACAGGTATATCGGGCTCCGTATGGCTGCTGCTGTAGGGAATATACTTCATGTCCCTATTATAAAGAAAGCCGCAGACTCCTGCAACGCGTTGCATTATCGCTTTGGCGCGTGTATAGTTATTATATGGAAAAACTGTTTTCAGATAGCCGTCTTCTTGACAGGGCAGCGGTAACCAGGTATGGGCTTGATGAAAATCTCATGATGGAAAATGCTGCCGCTGCCCTTGAACGTGCCGTCAGGAGTACGACAGGTCCCTGTACGGGTGATATGGATGTCCTGATAATTACCGGCAGCGGGAATAACGGCGGTGACGGAATGGCACTTGCAAGGAGACTGTCGGGTAATTTTCCGGTACATATTTATTGTGTAAAGGAACCGGTAAGCAGGGAGTGTATATACCAGAAAGAGCTTGCGCTCAGAGCTGGAGTTTCCTTTTCAGACAAAGCAGCCTTTTACCGGGTACTTGAATCATGTACTGTTATCGTTGATTGCCTTTTCGGCAGCGGTTTCCATGGAATGCTGGATATCGATTGTGCAGAAATTATTGCTGCATGCAATAAGGCGGTATGCCACCGGATTGCATGTGATATTCCGAGCGGTATAGACTTCCGCGGTGCGGTAGAATCCCGCGATAAGGAAAATGAAAATCCGCTGGCGTTCCGGGCGGAAAAAACAGTAACGATGGGAGCTCTGAAAGCATCGTTATTCAGTGACGATGCCAAAGATTTTACCGGAACTATTGAATGTGCGGATCTGGGGATCAGCAGAAATCTGTTTGAAAACGCAGACGCATCTGTTACGCCTGCTGCATATCTGCTTGAGAAAAATGACATGAAACTGCCTTCCCGCACATATAACGCTGTTAATAAGGGCAGCTTCGGCCATACGGCTGTCGTTGCAGGAGAAAAAAAGGGTGCTGCCATAATTGCAGGCAACGCTGCATTCGCCTTCGGTACCGGTCTTGTAACGCTTGTGCAGGCAGTACAGGGAAACGAAAGTCTGGTCAGGATTCCACCGGAACTCATGTATTCCGGAGTTTTTCCTGAAAATGCAACAGCTGTTGTTATCGGTATGGGACTGGGCGATCCTTCCGGTAGTGCCGGTATATCCGCCTTTGTTTCCTCTTTTATATCATGGGCTGAACGGCATCCTGCTGCAGGTTACGTCGTAGATGCTGATTTGTGCAAATATAACGATGTGCCTGTGCTGCTGGAAAAACTGTCCGTCTGTTCTGAACATCCGCGTATCGTACTGACGCCGCATCCGAAGGAATTCCAGTCGCTGCTTGAAATCTGCGGCTTTGGAAAATATACGGTCAGGGATATTGTTGAAAACCGGCTTGAACTTGCAGCTGCTTTCGTAAAGAAGTACCCGTATACAGTTCTCCTGCTGAAGGGCGCAAATACAGTCGTTGCCGTTCCGGAAAAGAATGAAACTGCCTGTAGTCTGTATATCGATCCGTATGGTTCTCCCTGCCTTGCAAAAGGCGGTTCCGGAGACGTTCTGTCCGGGCTTGTCGGTTCACTGCTTGCCCAGGGGTACAGCGCTGAGGATGCGGCCGTATCGGGAACTCTGGCGCATTCCCTGGCTTCGCGTACAGTCAGAACAACTTACGGTATGACGCCGGAAATGCTTGTCCGGGCAATAAGGCAACTGGAAGTAACGGTTTCTTCTATATATAATGGCAACCTCTAAAAACTCACTTTCAGTGACTTTTTAGA
>DCFS01000251.1:0-22410 GCA_002319875.1 Treponema sp. UBA1798
CTGTCTTTTCTTCCCTTCCCTTTACTGTCAAATATCTTTAAGTATTGCAACGATTTATCGTTGCTTTTTAACTCTTTTGTGTGCCTCTTGTGAAGGCAAGGATGACTATATACCAAAGCATATTTTGTGTCAACAGCAAATTCACAAAAAAAAACTTTTTTTTATTTTTTTTGTGATTGCGTCTTACTTTCTGATTTTTCCTCAAGCTTTTTTAATTTTTTTTCTCTTTTTTCTATCTCCTTTTCAATATCTTCCACTTCAACCATAGCCGATACAATATCATTGTCTTCACGGTTCACCTGTGTCATATTTTTTTCCGTAAAATCAGCATAGACGAACTCTCCCAGTTTTGCAAACTGCTTTTCCTTTTTTGATCTCAGGGAGTTTATATCCAGACGTAACACACTTTGCTCACCAAACTGCTGGACTGCATTATCGGCTTTTTCAAGCGCTTTCCGGGAAATTTCCACCCCCCTGTCAAAACAGTCTTTCAATTTATCCATGAATACATTGTCCATTGAAGCCCCCGATTTTCCTTTACTATACAATACAATCCGTTAATTATCCAGTTCCTCAATTTCCTTTAATTGCGATTGAGATTTTTTCTGCAATATGTAATACTTTGTATATGAATAAAATTGCAGTTATCGGTTTTGGAGCAGTCGGAGCTTCTTTCGGATTTTCCCTTTACCGCACGTTCGGAAAAGATTTCGCAGTTTTTGCATCAAAAAAACATGCAGAACATATACGAAACGGCATCGGAGTAAACGGAACTGTCATAAAACCGGCAGTCATCAGTTCCAGGGATGACAATTTCATTCCGGACTTTCTTCTGATCAGCGTTAAAAATTATGATCTGGAGGAAGCTATCTGCATGATAAAAAATGTTACAGACAGCCATACCGTACTGCTTCCCATTCTTAACGGCATTTCGGCAACAGATATTCTGAAGAAGGAATTTCCGGAAAACGAAGTTTTATGTGGATTTGCACGCATAATGGCAATCCGCAGAAAAGACAGATCCGTCATATTTTCAGGAGGCCATATTTTTTTTGGAGACGCCGGTAATGATATATTACGGCCTTCTGTACAGCTGGTAAAAAATATTTTTGATTCATCAGGTATCAGGAATACGGTTCCTGACGACATACAACGAGAAATATGGAATAAGTTCATGATCAACATCGGCACCAATCAGATATCAGCTGTGACGGGTGCTGACTATCCGCACCTGAAAAACATCCCTGAGCAGTTCGGATTAATGCGGCAGGCTATGCTCGAAACAGTACGTGTCGCACAGGCTTATGGTATACATCTCTGTGAAAGCGATATAGATACGTATTGCGACTGCCTCAACGACAACCAGAAAGGACTCAAAACGTCAACACTGCAGGATGTTGAAAATCACCGGCGTACCGAAATCGACTACTTTTCAGGTACGCTTATAAAATATGCAGAAGCAAAAAATATAGAAGTCCCGGTAAACCGTGTTCTCTATGCACTTATAAAATCAATTGAAAAAATGTACCTGTCCTGACATTACAGACGTTTGACTGCAACAAGAGTCAGATCATCCAGCTGATCGTCTTCTTTTAAATAGGTATAGTACAAATAAGAAGGATCATTCTGGCTGTCATTTTTGTTTGAACAATACGTATCATACAGGTTGAAGTGCTGCATCAGAAACGCATCAATTTTCCGGTCTACTTTCACTGTATCCGAAACTGTTACAAAAGGATCTTTATACATTCTGAAAACTTTTTCAACAGAAATAAGGGCAAGTATGGCTTCTTCAATCGTCCCGGTACAGGTAGTGAAATCAAATTCCAGGATTTCACCTGCAACAGGATTATGATATTTCTCGAGACGGTACTTGTGGTGAGCGAATACAGCTTCAATAATAGCCGATATCCGCTCAGGATCCATCTGCTCTGAATCTTGTCCGGATTTATGATTTCCATGTATTTGACCTTCGGTAAGTCCTGGTTCTGCGCATTTTGTTACCTCAAAACTTGAATTCCGGAACTTCCGGGTAGATTCTTCAATTCCGTCAGTATACAGGAGCATAACATCATTATGCTTAAGGACAGTTTTTTCGACTCTGAAACCGCCTTTCATATCAACCATAAAAGAAGGCAGCGGCCCTGCAGCAGGAGTCTCACAAAGCGTAATTGTCGTTTCATTATGTGCGGCACTGTCATAAAAATGTACGATATTATCACCGGCATTACACATAAAGACCGTTCCCGACTGGGTATCAAAAAGACACAGAATAATTGTTGCAAATTTACCCTTCAGGCCGAGTGATTCAATGAAATCATTAATCTGCAGGACAAGTTCATTAATCTTCGTACCTTTGGTCTGAAACGACCAGTTTTCAAAATACTTTCTGAACAGAGTCGCTACAACCGTCATAATAAGAGCGGCAGGAACTCCATGCCCGGATACATCGCATTTGATTATGACATACCACCGGTCATCAAGTTTCTTGTAATCAAAATAATCCCCTGAAACACTGGATGCACCTTCATAATAGCCAAAACACTCTATATTTTTTTCCTTCAGCACCGCGGTAGTTTCTTTAGCCCCTGTTTGTCCTGATATAAGCGGAAGGAATGTCTGCTGAACAACTTTCCCGTCCATAAGCAGATGCTCCTCCTGAGCCGCCCGGATAAGCCCGTGGGTCATTTCATTAACAGTTTCCCCAAGCTGACCTATTTCATCATGGCTTTTTATCTCAATGTCCCTGCCGGCAAGTTTTTCCTTGTTTTTTGTTTCACCGATCATCAGCACGTGAGCTGCAAGTCTTCTTATAGGACGTACAATAATCGTTGATACGATCAAAGCACCGATTGCACCGATAAGGGCAGCGACAAGGCCGACTATCATTGTTATGAACAGAATCGTTCTCCGGGCACGATCAACCGTCGTAATCAGGTCCGCTGTCGATATTTTTATAAATACAATCCCGCGTACGTAATTTCTGTCAGTCCCCTGCCTGTATAATACAGGCTTATAAAACATATATCCTGTATGACGGCGGTCAAGTTTATGACTGTCATAAGAAGGATAGGATCCTGCGCCCTTTTCTGAAATTCCGTTCAGGGCGGATAATAAACGCTCGTTCAGCTGCATGGTAACAGTGGCGATTTCTTCACGACGTTTTACGGATGCAGTATCAGTCTTCAAAGCCAGTTTAATGCCCTCTGCATTCAGTTCCGAAATATCAGAAGCAATATCACCGGCAAGATCTGAAGCATCCTTATTCAGCGCCGTACAATTCTGCGCGATTTTAGTAATTACCCCGTCCGTAACTCTTGAATTTCCGTAAACCAGCGTATCCGTATCTATTCCGTTTCTCAGTTTAGGATCATTACTGGCCCATACATAGTCAAGATTCGTATTCGAATCGGAAGCATTAAGTCCTGTAATCGTGGCATATTCAGCCTCTTTTAATGCGGAAGACTGTCCCGGCAGATAACTTAACTCGAGAATGTTCCGGCTCGGCATATAGGCACGTACGCCGGAAGCGATGCCGTCCATAAGTACATTCACACGGTTCTGCAGGCCTTCCGTCAGGGTCTGTTCCTGTGCCTTTACCATGATATACTGAAGCGGAACGGCAACAAGAAGAACAATTATCAAAACAAGCAAAATGGTAAACGACATGAGTTTTACTTTCAGGCTGAAACCTTTTCGCTTTATCAGTACCATACGCTTCTGTTTCTTTTCCAGCGGCATACTTTCTCCTGCCAAAAGGGCTTTTATTTCATAACGAACCGTTACTGCATCCCGTGCGGTAAGCGTCAGGGCCCGGATCACGAATATCATACAGGTAAAAGCCATGATCATAACAAGCCACAACAGAATACTGCCAACCTCTACATGCCAGTGAGGGATAAAACCAACCGGTTTCCAGTCCGGTACATAATTGTATTCATTTTCTATTTTTACCGTACCATTCTGTGACACAGAAAGCACTGCGTCCGAAAAATATAAACCACGGTCCGTATGCAGAAGCCCGATTCTGTATATTCCCTCTTTCAGACTGCTGTCCAGATGGATACCGGTAATACTGCTGTCTGAAACAACGCGGAATCCTCCGTCAGCTGCGGAAAGAGTTACGTCGTACGGCGGAATACCGTCAGAGTCGATATAGATTTTACTTACGGTACCATCATACGAAAACCCGCCTCCATAAAGACTTATCGTCATAGCACCGAAAAGATCGGTTTTCTTTTCAACCGTACCAAGATAAGTATAGGGAACATATTTATTTAGAACAAGTGTCACAGAAGACGGAAGGCCGGTATTTCCAACGGTATCAACCGCTGCAACGGAAAAAACATACACGCCGTTGCGGCGGTTTGCATAATCCGCAAAATTAGTGCTGCCAAGTATTCTCAGGGGCGGACGCGGTACAGCTGCCTCTTTATATCGTTTCAGCAGCTCTGAAAGGACTTTACCGGCTTCAGTGTCATCTGCCCGCCTGGGGTGCCGGGGATATCCTGTAATGCTCTTCTCTACCGTATCAACAAATTCAAGCGACCATGTGTAACCGGCAATATCATTGTCACTGCTGTCCGGCTGCCATGACATATGCAGATTATTTGAGGCCGCAAAGCCAAGCAGATCCGTATCGCAGGGATTTATTACCGGTTTCCCGGGGGGTGTCGTATCACAGAAATAAGTAACCTCTGCAGGTCCGGACCAGTTACCGGCATAATCAACAGTACGTGCACGGAAATACCACATATCGTCTTTTTCTGCCGTTACCGTACAGACAGACTGTGAAGGAAGATTCATAAAGCGTTCAGGAGGCATTTCTGTTTTATTCTGTGTCCATATCCAGGAAAAGCCGGCTATTCCGGACGAATCGTAAGGCAGAATTACACGGACAGATTCTTTTCTGGCGGTTCCCCTCATACCGTCGGTAAATGTCAGGCAGTTAATCGATGGGGGTTTTACTGTACGGTCAGGGGCCAGCCGGTATATATACGGAACAGTCTTTTTTCCCCCTGATACTGTCTGCTGCCAGATAAATGACAGTTCTTTTCCTGCATCAGTAATTACCGGGAATGCAAAAACCGAAGAATTCTGCCCGGAAGACAGCGGCTGGTCATTCCACAGATAACCTTTTTTCAGTGCAAGATAAACATTCTCATAACCCGTTCTCGTATCAAACCATACAAGCGACAGCATATTATCATATGTAAACAGCACGGGCCTGTTTGCATTTCCTTCTGTAGAAATTTCCTGAACCTCACCGGGAAATTGTCCTGTCTGATCAAGAGAAGCAACCCAGATATGAGCATTCTCAGAAGCATAATGCGTACGTTCCCATGCTATATATAACTTACCGTTAAACCAGTACAAAGACGGCCTCTGATTATTATACGATGAAAACGGCTGGGCAGAAACTGATGACAATGAAGATACATCCGTAATCATAACAGGTTTTGTCCATGAGGCACCGCCATCGGAAGTTTTCGTTGAAAAAAGCTGATAGGATAAACGGTTATTTATATTATATTGTGCCTGGAAAACCACAATATCACCATCCGGCACCGAGGCCACAACAGGGATAAACGGGTTGGTAAATCCGGCTGTCGGACCGAATTTTTCGAAATCAGGCCAGTGCAAACCATCCTGAGAACGGGAAAACAGCATGGAAAAGGCTTCATCCTGCCCCAGCGATGTGAACAGAATAAATTTTCCTCCGGAGGAAGCATAAATACGCGGTGCAACCAGGGGCCTGTTCTGACGCGGAAAATCTACAGTTTCGAAAGAATTTCCATTATCACGCGTTACATAAACTGAAATAGTCTGAAAATCCGAAAGAACAGCCACAGCAACGGTCCCGTTATCCAGAACAGCCGCAGAATAGATATCCGGAATATCTCCCGAATATGAAAACGGGCCTGCAAAACGATCTTTTGTTGCCCATGTGGAATTACCGGTATAAAATTGACACGAAAGCCAGATATTTCTGGTTTTCGTGTCAATTTCCTGCCAGAAAACAACAGAGGTTGTACCGCCGGATACTGCAGAAGGAAACCTCGAATCACTCCGGGTCAGGCGTTCAGGGGTTTCCCAGTAAAAATCACCTGCCCACATATTCAGTGTACCGGCAAAAAACCATAATAACAGAGAAATATAACAGATATTCCAAAACCGGACAGGAAGTTTCATCACAACAGCGCTTTTACCTTTTTCTGTATATCAAGCACTTTTGCGGAACGGCGGTTTACAGGATTCTGCAACAGCTGTTCGACAATCGCATTTGCCCCTATAATATTATTTTTCTGCAGCTCTTGTATAGCCTGTTGATATTTTTGTTCATCTTCAGACGTAAGAACGACAGCTGCAGTACCTCCGATCGTCATCTGGATACGGTCTTTCAGCAGCATCGCATCATCATTATCAGGATTAAGCTTTATAGCTTCATCAACTTTTGAAAGCGCAAGCCTCAGTTTTATTTCATCACGGCCTGCTTCTTCAACGATCCGCTGTGCTTCTCCGGTAAGTATATCCGAATGGTGTATTTCGGTCTTATCTGCAGGCTTCTGCCGCACGCCGATTTCGATTTCAATATTGTAGATGAGCTGTTTCAATCCGGGGTATTCCGGATTTATTTCATAGAGGTCAAGTAAACTCGTATATGCAACCTGCCGTTGAGACAGGTCTTTATAATTCTGTCTGGCACTCTGAACTTTCTGTGTAAAAGATCTTGAAAATTCATCAGGGTTTACAAGCTGATCTATGCGCAGCGTAAGAAGACTTGCTTCCTGGTTGAGAGGATATACCTGCTGTAATTCCCTGAGTTTTTCTCTGGCTTTATTCAGGATATCCACGGCATCCATCCGGGCCCCCTGTGTCATCAGTTTCTTTCCGGTATCAAAATACTGATGTGCAATATTGAGTATCTGTGACATTTCCGGATACAATGGTGCCGTAGGAGGAATGATACGCCCTGTTTTCATGGACATGGCTGTACTTACAAGGGCCATCATATTCGTTATTTCAAGATCTTCTTCGACGTTTGTCAATTCCCAGCGGGTTTTCGCCCGTACCAGAAGATTCGACGCCTGTTCAAAGTTTCCGTTATAGTACTCTGTCTTCGCCTGGTTTTTCAGATGACGTACTTCATACACAACGATCTGGTTTTCCGCTTTTGCTATTTCCCCGCCCAACGAACCGAGCTGCTTATCGCTTAAAGAACGCAGTGATAAAGATTCCTGGTATGACAGCGATTCATTATACTTCGTCCGCGCACGCTGCAGATAATCACGTGCCGTATTAAAATCTTCTTTATGAAGCGCTTCCAAAGCATGACTATACCTCAGGTCCGCTTCATTTTTTGCACGCTGGGCAAGCAGGATACGTTCTCCGGCACTGTCAGCAAGCTGGGAGCTTTTTAAATATACCGAATCAAGTACCGCTATTGAATCTGCAATTTTTTTTGATGATACAACATACAGCGGCTGTATGTTTCCTCCGGCTGCAAGTGTTTCCTGTGATTTCACGAGCAGATTCCGGTCACCCGGGAGTGTTTTCTGTATTGACTGTACGGTTTCCAGTGATTCTGCAGGATACACACCTGCAGGCAGCTGGTTGCCATGAAATAAAATCGTATCTGACGATCCTATACCGGCAAACAAATGCAGAGCCAGGCCGATACCAGCCGTATATTCATCCGCAATTTTTTCAGCAGCATCAGCAAAAAAAGAAGCCGTTTCAACCCATTCTTTAGCAGCTTCCGTATCCGCACGGGCTGCTGAAGCCGTACAGAGAAAGTCATAAACGGAACGCAAATTCTTCCATTCAAGTACGGGATCTTTTATTGTAATACCGGCAGCTGCTTCCGTTGCAACTGCCGGTATCATCCCGCCATTCGTGTACCAGTCAGCTTTCAATTCTCCTGCAGAATCATTACTGATCATACTGTACACGCCGGCTGCAGCAAGTTTCCTGTCAGTATACCCGTTGTCTTTGGAACGCAGAGACAAGGCCGGATTCATGGGGCGTTCCAGTATCGCTGTTTCATCTTTTTCTTTTTTATACCCATCGATATTTTCAAGCTGTGATAAAACAGCCTGAACAAGGCGTATAACATACTGCATGGAAGCATCATACTGAGATCCGATTTTTGTACTGCGGGAACTGCTGTTATACCGCATATCATACAATGCATTTACAGAACAGGCCATATCTGCAAAATCCCGCATCAGCACAAGGGCCTGGCGGGAAGGTTTTGCCGTAGAAAAAACATTGCTGCCGCCCGTGCTATCCGCAAAGACACCCTCCTGTTTGACGATCTGCTGATACAGAACAGGTTTTATGCGTTCGACAAGCACATTCCACTCAGCATCCATTGCGCCGAGAATACCCGTATCCGGGTCGCCTGTTTTTCCAAGAGTAAAACGCGAAGCAAACGGCAGAAAAGAAGAATCGGTAAGATCCGGCTGTTTTTCCTTTAATTTCTGAAATAAATCATCCAGCTCAAAACCGGCGGACGCTACAGCATTACGGATTTGGGCAAAGCGGGAAAACTCACGCTTTACGACGGCAAAAGCCGCCTGTGATTCCGGATAATTTCCTGCCTGTACAGCATTTATCAATGCTGTACAGGCACCATTCAGTGAAATCTGTATCGAATTGAAAGAACTGGCATTTTCATTAATTGCAGACAGGGCACTTTTTACAGGACCGGTTACAGCACCGTCAGTATACTGCTCGTAAAAATCATCCTGATAAAGGGAAAATCCCTGTTGAAATCGCACTACTGCATCTGAATATTTATTTGCAGCGACAAGAGACCCTCCATCCTTCATGATCTTATTGAATAATGCACGATAATAAGTAAACTGAGCGGCAACTTTTGCCTGTCTTATAAAAGCAAGATGTTCCTCGGAGGGATGTTTTTCCAGTGTCTGGAGCTGAGTAATGATATCCAGTTTCTTCTCATTATTTTCCGGTTCATTCTGAATAACATCAATAAGCTTTTGGGCAAGATTCATATAAGACTGCCGTGCGTTCATTATTTTTTTTATTCGTTCTTGTACATCATCAAACTGATCAGGATACAGTACGACATACTGATTCAAAAGAAGCAGTGCCCTGTTATAGTCGGTATCAGCAATAACTGCATCAATTCCTGTTAAAGTCATCTCATTTTCTTTTCCTGACTCCTGTCCGGATATGGGCGATAGTGAGAAAAAACAAACTATCAGGAAAAAAAATATTTTCATCTTTATCTATTTCTTTCTATTTTCGGTATTTTTTATTATATAGCAGATAGAAAAAACCGAAAATCAGTATATAATGAGATAAGGATAATATGATTAAAATATCCAATTTGTCTATATGTATACTCATATGTATCCTCATTACAGCAGCAGCGCCTGCATACACGCTTGATCTGACGGATATCGACACAAAGCTTACAGACATATTCTACAGTACCGTTGACAGCAATGAAGGTACCACATCCTTCAGATCTCTGAATATTCCAAGTGGCGGCAGAGCAGAAAGTCTGGGAACCGCATATACGGGTCTGGCCGATGATATCAGTTTTTTCGATTATAATCCGGCAGCCAGTTCCGTATTGAAAAATACGGAAGTTGCAGTGTTCCATAATTCATGGATCAGTGATTCTGCACTTGAAACAATTGCAGCAACGACGCGCTCCGGTAATCTCGGTATGGGAGCTGAAATAAAATGCTTTTATGTTCCGTTTACCGAATATAACGTTTTTGGAGACAGAGTTGCAGGCAGCTATTACAGCGAAACGACGGCTACCCTTAACCTGTCGTACAATTTTCTTGCAGGATATAATTTTAAGGGACTGGCAATTGGCATAAATATCAAATCGGGATGGCGCAGCGTACCTGATTATACAGACAACGACACCAACCAGATTATCAGCGGTTCAGGCCTTGCTCAATCGGCAGCAGCGTTTATGGGAGATATAGGTATGCTGGTGCGGTTCAATTTTGCAAAATACTATGCATCAAGAGATCCCAATTTCCATATAGGAGCGGCTCTTACCAATGCAGGTGCCGCTATAACAGGTTTCGGATCGGCAGGAGGAATAACTGTTGATGATCCGCTTCCAACAAAAGTTACCGCAGGGATTTCATACCAGATTACCAGGCCTCTTACATTTTCCCTTGATTTCAGACAACCGCTGAATCTTCAGACAGTTTCAAAATCAGGTAAATGGTCGGCAGGTACCGGCATGAGTGTACAACTCACGGATTTTTTCGCGGTTCTGGGTGGATTTCTGCTACAGGGCGGAAATCCACGTATCAGCCTCGGAAGTGAATTCGAAGTTTTTAAGGTTAAGATGAATGTAAATTACACATTTGATCTGACGACATCCGTAAACCCTGTCAATCATATAAGCCTTTCCGCAAAAATAAACCTTGGAGACAAGGGACGCCAGCAGACAAATGACATGGTAGACAGTTATTACCGCCAGGGACTGGACTACTATGCCCACGGACAACTGGATAAAGCAATAGAAACATGGGAACAGGCACTTGCCATCAATAAACGGTTTGATCCGGCTATAGAAGGTATCCGCACAGCCAGAAAATCACAGGAACTTTATCAGCGTCTCCTGAAAATCCAGAGTCTTGACTGATTCTCCTATTTTTTTCTGCTGAAAATCCGGTAATTTATCCACGGAAAAATCGGATGAGCGTGCTCAAGGCTGGTCAACCACTCCGTACTGACCGTATTCGACCCCAGCGAATCAAATACCCTTGTAAATGCAAGTATACTCTCACGAAATCTAGCTGCCGCATATTCAGGATTCCAGCCCTCATGAATCATTTTAGCCCATTCTGACGATTGTGCTATCATCAGTTCCCTCGCACCGAGGTTCAGCAGCCGGGCTTTCAGACCTGTGTCATCCGGAAAAAAACCGGCCAGTTCCACCATACGCAAACTGGCTTTCCGTACATACCGCATCATCCAGCCGTTTGTACTGTCAAGCAAGTCTTCTCCATACCCTGTTCCATATGCAGCGCTTGGATACGGCTGTATTTTCTGAAATGTATAATCATTCTGCAGCAGATCGCTGAATCCTGCAATCCGGATATCGCTATCGGCAGCTTTTCTGATAACCTGCTCAAGCCAGTATAAGCCTTCATACCAAGTCTGTCCGAACAGATTCGCATCGTACGAACATACCAGCGATACATGAGGAACATCGACAAGCGCTGCCGCTGCCTCGAGCCTGGAACGTTTATGTTCAAGAAATTCTTCTGCATCAGCCTCAGCCTGCTTTAACGCAGCTTCCGGATTATACAGGTCCTCTGTACGGCTCCTGTTTTCCGCAGGCTGCCTTCTTTCGGTTTCGCCATTACTCCAATAACGATATCCCGTAGGTTGCCGCTCACTGCCTTTATCATAAAAACACGACAATTGTTCCGCAGACAATTCAAATCCTATATCCCGCCCCTGATCCCTGTATATGGAATTCTGTATAAACTGATTTTCCCCTCTGGTCTGATTATCAGAATCGCGGCCAAAAACGGTAAGAGAGTTGGTACAGCGTACAGGCGCAAACAGACCGTTTACCGGTTCTGTCTCTGAAAACAAAATACTTTGTGAATCAAGAACAGTATAATTTACACCATATGCATGCAGGACTTTTTCAATTCCGACCGTATACCCCATATACGGCAGCCAGAAACCGTCGGCAGGCATACCGAAAAAATGTTTATGCGCATACAAACCGGTTTCAACCTGGGCGTTCAAAATTTCAGGTATATCTGCATAATGCGGCAGAAAAATATACGTCCCTGTCGTCGCAAGCAACTCAAGGTAACCTTTTCGTGCATATAAGGTAAAATATTTTAAGAGGTTCTGCTCATACCTTTCCGTAAAATCAAAACGATCCTGTTTTATTTTTTCAAGGCAGAATTTGACATTTACGGTTAACTCAGGTAATTTACGGCAGCGCTCGAGTTCACTGTGCCCAAGTTCAATTCTGCGGTCAAGCCAGTCGATATACTGCTTCTGAACAACAGGGTCGGAAAGAAGCGTACACAGCGGCGCAGAAAAAGCCACGGCAAGTTTAAAGCGGATTTTATCATTCTCCAGAGAAGCCAGCATATTCAGCAACGGTATGTACGTACCTGAAATTGCCTGAAACAGCAGTGCGTTTTCTGCAGCATACTTTTTACACTCGTCACCCGGGTGATATATATATGCCTGATGAGCATCAAGCATAAAAATAACATTTTTATCTGGCATCATTCAACTCCGATCTTTTTTGAAATATCAGGAAAAAGACTGCCTGTGCTGCATATAATGCACACGGAGCAAGTCTTCCATACCGGAAATCTTCATTATGGGAGTCAACGACAGTACTTTTCCCGGGCACGATGAAACAAGCGATGTACAACCATGCGGTAATTCAACTCTCCGGGAAGAAGCAAGAATCTGTGGTCCCTGATTATGCAATACGGCAGAAAGGTCGATTCTCACATATTTTTTATCAGCAGGAAGCAGAATATACTGCTCCCGTTCAGAAAGAGGTATCTGTATATCAAAAGAGTCAGCCACTTTAGCGGATTTGTCACTGTCAAAAAAAAGTACATTCAAAGATAAGACAGATTGCGATTTTTCACTTTTTAGTATGGAAAGGTCTGTTTCACGTATATCCCAATAGACAAAAGCCCATACCGGATTCCGCAGAACAACAGAAATATGCGTTTCATTATATGTTTCCGGCAGTCTGTCACTCACGTCACCGGGATCAGCATCGGATGCAATGAGCATGTCTGTTTTTTTGTTTCTTTTCAGTTCCTCTGAAATTTCAAGAAGCTCACCTATAATAAACCGGCGATTCAAATCGGAAGGAATATCAATATCATAATCATCAGCAAGTGAAATCAAATCTGCAGAAGATAATGTTTCCAGATATGATCTGGTTAAAAATGATATATCCATATCCTTGGTATCATGTCCGAAAAAACAGTCTTAGTCAAGATAGTTCAAATGATCAAAATTGACAGGCTTGGAAAAATAATATCCCTGCAGATAATCACACCCCCACTTAACAAGACTGGCATACTGCATTTCTCTTTCAACCCCCTCCGCTACAACCTTCAGTCTGAGTTGATGAGCCATATCGATAATAGGTCTTACCATATTTTCGCGCTCCGGAACAACCCCGATAGATTCTATAAAGGATCTGTCAATCTTGATTACCGTAATCGGCAGCAGACGCAGAAAGTTGAGAGACGCATAATCAGAACCGAAAGCATCCAGGGCTATTTTTATGCCCATCTTTATAAGTTTCTCAAGACTGTCTGTTTTTGTTTCCAGAACATGTTCACAGACAAACTCTGTAATTTCCAGTTCAATCCGTTCCGCCGGCATACCGGTTTTTTTTATCACCTCTCTTATTTCTTCAATAAAATACGGATTTCTGAACTGACTCAGTGATATATGTAAAGCAAGGACAGCCGCTGCATCTATCTTTTTCTGTTCACGCATTTGCAGATAGGATCTGAAAGCTGAAGTCATAATCCAGCGTCCGATCCTGAGTATATCACCGTTTTCTTCCGCCAGAGATATAAACCGGGAGGGCTGTATTTCTCCATATATAGGGGAATTCCAGCGGGCAAAGGCTTCATAACCGCATAATCTGTTTTCCTTTGCATCATACTGTGGCTGAAAAACCAGATATAATTCTCTCCTTCTTATTGCCGTATGCAATGCAAGTTCCACACCCTGCCTTTCATCAAAATATTGTCTGATTTTTTCGTTATAAAAAACAGTCCTGTTTTTTCCCCGGAGTTTAGCGGTTGTAAGCGCCATATCCGCGCAACGCAGGATATCAGCTGTATTGCCTCCCCCTGAAAAAGCTGCAACACCTATACTGCATGTAAGCATATACATACGACTCTTATATAAAAAAGGCTTGGAAACAACGCTGTTGATTTCCGCAGCAAATTTTTCAATTTCTATACCTGTCATCTCAGAAGGAACAATAAGAAGGAATTTATCACCTTCCATGCGTCCAAATATCATTTCAGGATACAGCCTCTGTTTTACATTGTGTACGACTTCGTTGAGAAATATACTGCCTACTTCATGTCCCAGAGAGTCGTTTATCTTATTAAAGTCATCCAGATCTATAAACAATATAAAAAAAAACTGCCCGGAATCTATCAGGTTTGAAATACCGGCAAGAATTCTTTTTCTGTTTGAAAGACCTGTCAAGTCATCCAGAAAAGCCATATGTTTCAGACTGTTATAACCTGCATGGAAAACGGATAGTTTAAGAAAAATCGCAATACACAATAAAACCGTCAGAATCGGAAAGACAAGACCTGTTGCTGCAAAAAGATTACCATAGAAAAACAAACGGTAAAGGCTGATAAAAAATATAACACTGTTCAAAATACAGACAGCAACAAGTCCCCTTATATAAAAGAGAAATTCCAGCTGAACGGAAAGAAGAAATTCAATAAAAAAAACAGCCGACTGGGCACAATACAATACCCCGGCAAAATCCATATCTGCATCAGAAATGAAAGCAATTACCGGAAGAGAAAAATGGATTATCAGAACTGCCATGAAACATAAAATAAAAAAAAGGAAAAAATAATTATTTTTTGTTTCATAATCTGTAGTAAATAAATCCATATCTGAGTATTATTATATTCAATATATTCAAAAAATCCATTCCCGCTTCTATAAAAGCAAATTTTCAACAGGCTTTATCCCCATCTTTTCAGCAAAAGTGCGGGCGAGCCGGGCATTTTTAATAACATCCGCAGGATCGTGCGCATCGGAATTACAAAGGACTTCAGCGCCTGACTCAGCAGCAATCTTCCAGAATTCTTCTATAGGATACTGAAAACGGGACCCATACTCAGTTATCACCGGTTCCTTTACCATACCATATCCGTTGATCTCAACAGGCATATTGCAGTCAACAGCAGCCTGCAATATGGCATGCAGACAGGATTCCGCTTCCCTGTCCCAATATTTCCATCCCCCCATCAGCAGATCCGGATGCGCAAGGAACGTAAACAGTCCGCTCCTGATACCCTGTATCGTCTGATCGGTATATACATGAAGTGCTGCCGTATCTGAAATATCCTGTACATAGATATGCTGCTTACCTTCAGTATACCAGTGAGCTCCAAAAACAAGATATCGTGCTCCGTAAGTTCCCAGAAGAGCATCTGAATACCAGTTCTTATACCCCGCATCCCATTCGCATTCAAAACCGAGAGATACCGGAAACGGAGCTGTTGCAGCAGCTTCCTTTACGGCAGCTGTATACTGATGTACCTGAGTGATATCCATTCTGATTTCAGGCCAGTAATCACTCATTTCACAGGGATACGGGCAGTGATCCGAAAATCCAAGTGCAGAACAACCGTCCTTTACCGCCTGCGCAACATAGTCGGCAGGCATTCCGACAGCATGATGACACAACATTGTATGAGTATGATAATTTGATATTTTCATTTGTCATACTATAGCGATTTTCCGGGGAAAGGTACAGTTTCCGTAAAAACTGCAAAAAAAAGCCCGGACATCAAAAGAAATCCGGGCCGGAAGTGACAGAAAAAATCACCTGTCGTTTATTTTCCGAAAGACTGTGCGACTGCCACAGCCGTTGCAACAGTAGCGCCAACCATCGGATTATTTCCCATCCCCATAAAGCCCATCATTTCAACGTGGGCAGGGACGGACGAAGAACCGGCAAACTGTGCGTCGCTGTGCATACGACCAAGCGTATCGGTAAAACCGTAGGAAGCAGGACCCGCTGCCATATTATCAGGATGCAGTGTACGCCCGGTTCCGCCACCGGAAGCTACCGAAAAATATTTTTCGCCTGCAGCAAGACGCTCCTTTTTGTAGGTTCCTGCGACCGGATGTTGAAAACGAGTCGGATTGGTTGAATTCCCGGTGATGGAAACATCAACATCTTCCTGCCACATTATAGCGACACCCTCGCGTACATCATCAGCGCCGTAGCATTTGACTTTTGCACGATCGCCGTTTGAATACGGAATTTCACGTACGATTCCGAGCTTTCCCGAAAAATAGTCAAACTTTGTCTGCACATACGTAAAACCGTTGATACGGCTGATAATCTGCGCAGCATCCTTACCAAGGCCGTTCAAAATAACGCGAAGCTTGTTTTTACGAACTTTATTCGCATTCTGTGCGATTTTGATGGCGCCCTCCGCCGCGGCAAAAGACTCGTGTCCGGCAAGAAAGCAAAAACATTTTGTTTCTTCAGAAAGAAGACGAGCGCCAAGATTTCCATGGCCGATACCAACTTTACGGTCATCAGCGACGGACCCGGGCAGACAGAACGCCTGCAGGCCTTCTCCAATCGCAGACGAAGCGTCGGCTCCAGAAATAGTTCCGGCTTTTTCACCTTTTTTTATAGCAATGGCTGCACCAAGGACATATGCCCATTTTGCATCTTCAAAACAAATCTGCTGTGTCTGCTCACAGATTTTGTAAGGATCAAAACCACGATCGGTAGAAAGTTTCCGTGCGGCTTCAAGATCTTTTATTCCGTATTCCTTCAAAACCTTGTTAATCTGAGGAATGCGGCTTTCGTAATCTTCAAATAATGTTCCCATTTCAGTCCTCCGTATTCCTTACTCTTTGCGCGGGTCAATCAGTTTGACCGCTCCTTCTTCCGGCGTAATGCGGCCATAATGCGTACGGGCTTTGGCAAGCGCTTCATTTGCATCCATTCCGCCTTTAACGAAATCCATCATTTTTCCAAAATTTACGGTTTTATAACCGATGATGGCATTATCCTTGTCAACGGCGACCTGTTCCACATAACCTTCGGTCATTTCAAGATAACGGGGACCCGTTTTACGCGTTGCGAACATCGTACCGACCTGAGACCGGAGACTTTTGCCGAGATCTTCAAGGGAAGCCCCGACTTTAAGCCCTTCCTTCGAATAGGCGGACTGGGTACGACCGTAAATAATCTGCAGGAACAGTTCACGCATCGCCGTATTGATCGCATCACAAACCAGATCCGTATTCATGGCTTCGATAATTGTCTTACCAATTAAAATTTCAGCAGCCATCGCAGCTGAATGTGTCATACCGGAGCATCCGATTGTTTCAACCAGAGCTTCCTCAATAACACCTTTTTTAACATTAAGCGTAAGTTTACAAGTTCCCTGCTGAGGTGCACACCAGCCGACGCCATGTGTAAAACCGGAAATATCTTCCATAGTTTTAGCCTGAACCCACTCCCCTTCTTCAGGGATGGGAGCCGGTCCATGATAGGCAGCTTTTGCCAGCGGACACATATGTTCCACTTCTGCTGTGTATTTCATTATATTGCTCCTAGATATAAAATTGCTATTACTATAGCTTTTTTGTCAACAATCTGCAACAGATCAGGTACGAATTTCACGATCGAACGGAGTTCCCAGTGCTGACGGACCAAGAAGCGATTCTTCCCTGCTGAATGCGAGAACAGCAATGACAAGTATATACGGGAACATAACAGCCAGTTCATACGGAAAATTAATACCTGTTCCCTGTACTGCATACTGAAAACTCTGCGCCAATGAAAAAAGCAACACACCCCACATAATTTTTACCGGATGCCAGTGGCCGAAATATACCAGTGCCACGGCTATAAAACCTCGACCGGCGATCATTTCATCGTTAAACATTTTCGTCTGACACAGGGAAAGATAGGCACCGGCAAGCCCTGCCATCGCACCGCTGACAGCAAGCGCCTCATATCGGATTCTGCTGACATTAACGCCAATACTGTCCGCTGCACGGGGATTCGTTCCACACGCACGAACCTGTAATCCCCATGGTGTCTTGAACAGGACATACCAGGAAACAGGCACGCACAGGAAACCTATATACACCATTATATTATAAGAAAAAAACAGTTTTCCGGCAAACGGGATGGCAGAAAGAAACGGAATGACAACAGCTCCTATTCCCGGAACACTCTGCGATCCTCCGATAAAATGCCTGAAAAAAGATCCGGCTATTCCGAGCCCGAACATTTCAAGTCCGATTCCTGCAATTCCCTGAGAAGCCTTGAAAGTCACAACGACAAGTGCAAAAAAAAGACCGGCTGCCATTCCCGCTGCCGCCGCAAAAAGGAGGCCAAGTACGTTATAAAACGGCGGAGTCACCGCCCCATGACCGGCAGCAAAAGGAATCAGCATACCGAGAAATGCACCAATTGCCATTATTCCTTCGCAGCCCAGATTAAATATGCCGGCACGCTGATTGAACATTTCTCCGGTAGATGCAAGCAGCAGTGCTATGGAAATAGTAACGGCCTGACTGAGTATATTTACCGCGATCATGCGATTTTCTCCTTTGCAACAAAAAGTCTGCGGTATACCCGCGCTTCAAGATACGTATTTGAAAGGATAACCTGCGTAGAAACAATCACCAGAATAATAATCCCCTGAAGTACATCAACCATATTTGCAGGAACATCTATTCCCATACTCTGCGGGAGATTTGCCCCATACAGCAGCATACCGAAAAAAAACGATGCAGGTATAATACCGGCAGGATGCAAACCGCCAAACAAAGCGACGACAATCGCGGAAAAACCATAACCACCCGTAATTCCCTCTATGGCACGGTGATGTACCCCGCAAACTTCCATTCCACCGGCAAGTCCTGCGAGAGCTCCGCTGATAACCATCGCTGTTACAAGGTTCTTTGGTACGTTAATGCCACCGTACCGTGCAGCCCGCGCAGAAGCCCCTGAAGCACGCATACGGTAACCGCAGGCAGTTTTCCACAGGAGCAGGTACATCAGCAGTGCGAGCGCAAGGGCTATAAAAATACCTGCATGAAGAGACGTCCGCGGAACAAGGCGGTCAAGCCATACGTTTTTCGTCAGCCGCATGGTTTGCGGAGTACCGCTTCCATTTGTCATTTCCGCAGGATCAAGCAGAGGAACTCTTAAACAAAACGAATAGAACTGTTCCGCAATATAGTTCAGCATAACCGTACTCAGCAGCTCGCTCACCTGCAGCTTCGCTTTAAGTATTCCCGGAATAAAGCCCCATAAACCACCGGCTGCTGTTCCTGCAAAAAGCGCAAGCGGTAGCAAAACCGGTTTCGGAACAGCAGGAAACGCAAGAGCGACGAGACTTGTTCCCAATATGCCGAAGGCCATCTGGCCTTCCGCTCCGATATTGATAATACCGGAACGATATGCGACTGCTATACCGAGAGCTATCGTCAGCAGAGGTATCATACGTACCAGGACCTCCGTCATATTAAAAATTCCATTAAGCGGTTCAAAAATGATAACCCTGTAAGTTCTCAGAACCGGAGCTCCGATAATTTTCAATATGAGAGCTCCCATAAGCAGAGCTGCAAGCACAGCAGCAGAAATTATGAAAAGCCGGTATATAATATGAAAAATTCTGTTCATTTTGCAGCCCCTTTTTCTTCTCGCAGACCCGCCATCAGTATGCCAAGATTGCGGTATGTTGCATCCTTTCTGTCCAGTATTTTCTGAATCTGCCCCTTAAAAATCACAGCAATGCGGTCCGACAGATCAAGCAGCTCGTCCAGTTCTTCACTGACCAGCAGTATCCCCATGCCCCGCTCACGTTCTTTGAGCAGCAACCGGTGAATATACTCTGCTGCTCCCATATCAAGACCCCGGATCGGATACATGGCCACAAGAAACAGAGGCTGCCGGCTGATTTCCCTGGCAAGTATGATCTTCTGGATGTTACCACCGCTCAAAGAACCAGCCGCCGTATAAATATCAGAGCATCTGACATCGAATGACTGGCACAAATGGCCGGCATCTGTGGTAATTTTTTTCTGGTTCAGGAAACCATGCCACGCGTAACGGCTGCTGGAACTGTCTTTAAGCAGAAAATTTTCCCGGACAGTAAATGGTGGAACAATACCTTCCTCATCCCGGTCCTCGGGCACGTATCCCATACCCTGCTCTATCACATGCCATACAGGCTGATTTACAAGATCGCTGCCACAAAAAAGTATCTTTCCGCCGGCAGAAGAACGCAGACCGGTCAAGGCTTCGCACAATTCACGCTGCCCGTTACCGGAAACACCTGCAAGACCGACAATTTCACCCTCGCGGATCCGCAGAGAAAGATCTTTCACAGCCAGATATCCCCGGTCACTTTTTACATCAAGATGTTGTATATCCAGGATTGTTTTGTCAGAAACAATCTGCATCGTATTCCGGGGAAACTGTATCTCATGTCCTGTCATTTTTGCAGCAATATCAGCGGCGTTATAATCGGCAGTTCTGCCGGTAAAAACGACTTTACCATGGCGCAGGATAACAATCCTGTCAGAAAGACGCTTTACCTCATCCAGTTTATGACTTATAAATATAACCGGAATTTCCTGTTTCATGGAGCTAATCAGACCGATCAGGTCTTCTGTTTCCTGCGGAGTAAGTGCACTCGTCGGCTCGTCGAGTATCAGGAAACGGGCACCGAGTACAAGAGTCTTTACCAGTTCCACCCGCTGCTGCTCACCGACGGAAAGCTGCCATACATACGCATCCGGATCGACAGAAAGCCCGTATCGACCGGAAATATCGTATATCCGCTTCCTGACCGCCGGAAGGTTAAGATGCAGAAAAGACCACATATTTCTGCACCCAAGCGCTATATTTTCCAGTACCGTCATATTATGAACGAGCATATACTGCTGGTGAACCATACCGAGACCAGCAGCAAAGGCATCGTCAGGACTCGAAAATTCAACAGGCATTCCGTTTACCAGAATGCAACCGCTGTCAGGACGATACAGCCCCATGAGAATATTCATCAGCGTTGTTTTACCGGCACCGTTTTCACCAACAAGCGCAACGATTTCATGTTCGCCCACATCCATCGATACATCATCATTTGCAATGATACCGGGAAAATGTTTCGTAACATGCCTGATATTCAGGCTGGTAATTTTCTCTGCATCGCTTCCGTTTCTGTTTTTTATTTTTATCATCTGGAATTTGTCTGCTAAAAAGAACGGTGGTCGTCCCGGAAGTAAAACTTCCGGGACGACCTGCCGAATCCGAACAGCGCAGTTTTATTGTCAGAAATGTCCAAAAACAAGATTTTCAGACACACCCTGCCGAATCATTCAACCTGATTATTACAGTCTGGAATAATCAACACTTTTCCAGTCTACCTGACCGGATGCCTTTCTGAATGCATCGATCTGTGTAGTAACTGCCTGTACGACTGCAGGTACGTAAAGCTTTTTATCATCATTGAATTTGAAAATAAAACCGCCATTTTTGAAATTCATCGGGATACATTCGCCGCCGGTTATTCCGGCATCCCTCTTTGCAACCAGTTCCTTCACGACGGCGCTGTATACATATGAAGAAGCGGCGATACATTTATATCCCTCCGGAATGGACAACTGAGCGGTATCCTGTCCTACCCAGAAAACAGGCTTGCTGCGATATTCAGCCACAGCCCTCAGGGCACCAAGCGCCTGCTGGGAAGAACCGGTCAGAACGTCCGCACCGTTTGCTATCTGGCTCTGTGCGACCTCTCCTGCTTTTACAATATCGCTGAACGAACCGGTATGCGCTATCATAATCTTTGCGTCAGGACAGACTTTCCTTACGCCGAGTACAAATCCCCTGTTATATCTGGCAGCATCCCCTCCATCAACAGGACCTACGAGCCCGACTTTTTTTACCTTTGTAGTCATTCCTGCAATAATACCGGAAAGATATCCGGTTTCTTCCGATTCCGGCATATAAGTGAAAACATTTTTCGGTCCGATTTCCGCGGAGGTGCCAAATGCAAACGTCACATTGGGAAATTCGTCTGCAAGATCAAGGATCATATTCTTATACTGGGCACCATGGGCAATAATAATATCATACCCCTGAGCTATATATTTACGCGCTGCAGACCCGGCATCGACAGGTTTCATCTTTTCCGTGTAATTATATTCTATCCTTCCGCCGAGATCCTTATTTGCTTCAAGGATGCCATCGTGCATAGCCTGACACCAGCCTTTATCATCGATCGTAGATTCAACGATCAGCGCAATCTTGACCTTTGCGCCGGCTTTTTTACTTTCCGCCGCAAAAACCGAAGAAGAAAGTAAAAGCAATGTCTCCATTACATACAATACTGCTCTTTTCATACAAAACGCTCTCCTTTTCCCTGAACAGGAAATTATGCATAATATATGCATAATTATGCAATATATGTCAAGTAGCGAAATCAGTTTTTTTTTATAAAAAAAAAGAATCCTCTACTTGACTCTTTTTTTCGAAAAGCATATAGTAACGAAGTCTTCGCAAGAAAGATACATAGAGAAGACCACGGGCTACTAGCTCAGTAGGTAGAGCAACGCCCTTTTAAGGCGTGGGTC
>DCFS01000251.1:22647-25661 GCA_002319875.1 Treponema sp. UBA1798
AGAGCAACGCCCTTTTAAGGCGTGGGTCTCGTGTTCGAATCACGAGTAGCTCAGTAAGATTTAAAGACTTTATTCCGGATATGTATTCCGGAAATAAAATGTAAAGCCATGCTTAACGAAAAGTTGCATGGCTTTTATTTTGTCCCGGTAACTTATGTACCTTATCATTCCTCTGCTGAGGGCTCCTGTAGTGATTCTCTCTATTGTTTCACAGATTCCGTTCAATTCGTTTCTCATGAAAAGTTTTATTGGCAGCATGAAAACTTATGGCTTTTCCCGCCTCAGAAGACATTACCCCGGAATCCGGTAAATTCTGCAGAGGAACTCCTCTGAACGAAGCAGCGGCAAATGCAGGCATACACAGACTATCAGAAAGAACTGCAGAAACAGTAACCGGTATATTTGTCCGGGAGTTATTATACTGACTGAATCTTTCTGTTCTGCCGGTCTATTCCTCTGTAAGAATCCGGTCAAGGAGAAAATGACTGCATGTTCATCGAAGCATCATACGGCAGGAAATTCCCTGTCATATACTATAACGACATGATAAAAATAAACCAGCAGTTTTCCGACATCGTCCTATATAATACTATCCGTGCACATGCTATCGACACCGCCGGCAATAATGAAAAAGATGTTTTTTTCTACTGCAAATTGATAAAATTTATTGAAAGTGAACTTAAAAATCCTGTATTCTGTGATGCATGGAACAGACAAAAGAATTACTCAAAAAAACAGAACTGAAAACATACGAAATTGCCAACCGTGCAGGTTATGCAAATTCTCAGTATTTCAGTATTTTATTTAAAAAATATGCCGGTGTCACACCATCCGGCTATCGTGAAGGAGAAAAATCACTATGAACATGTTCTGGACAGAAGAAAAACTTGCAGCACGCATACATGAACTTGACGGACTGCGTTACCGTTTTATTACACCGGTAACCGGCGCTGTATGGGCAGCCTCCGGTAACGGACCGGGGGAACGGCCGCCTGCTGATGCGGACTGGCAGCCTGTACAGGCAGGTACCCACTGGTCGGGACGAGACATATACCGGTGGATACGGATGGATGTGTCCATTCCCGGAGGGTGGGATATTCCGGTGGGTTTGTTCGATTTCGGCAGCAATAACGCAGGCAATACGGCAGGTTTCGAATCGCTGCTGTATGTAGATGGAAAACCATACCAGGGGGTCGACGCTAACCACCGCGAAGTTTTTTTACCACAGGAAAAGGCTGGGAATACGCTCCTGCTGGAGTTCAGACTGTGGTCAGGTCTCGGCGGATACCAGACCATGCAAATCATAGAACATAGAATAAACCGCAGCGACATTGCGCTGCTCGACCGCGCTACGGACAGGCTCTATTACCTCGGACAGGCAGCGCTGGATACCGTCGCGCAGCTGGACAGCAACAATCCCGTACGTCAGGATATTCTTGATGCACTTAACAGGTGCATAACATCGATAGACTGGGCAGATACCGGATCCGACAGTTTTTACAAAGATACAGCAGAAGCGGCAGCAGAACTCGACAGATGGTGCAGGGAGTACAAAAAAAACAGCACCTCTGCGGATCCTGTTCGCATAACCTGTGTGGGACACACCCATATCGATGTTGCCTGGCTCTGGAGGCTGCGGCATACACGGGAAAAAGCAGCCCGGTCATTCTCTACGGCCCTGAGACTTATGGAACAGTATCCTGAATTTGTATTTCTTCAGACCCAACCCCAGTTATACGATTTCGTAAAGCAGGATTATCCGGACCTGTACGAACGGATAAAAAAAGTAGTGGCACGCGGCAAATGGGAAACGGGCGGAGCCATGTGGCTTGAAGCAGACTGTAACATACCATCCGGAGAATCGCTGGTACG
The DNA here is from genome assembly GCA_002319875.1 of Treponema sp. UBA1798. Taxonomy (GTDB): domain Bacteria; phylum Spirochaetota; class Spirochaetia; order Treponematales; family Treponemataceae; genus Treponema_D. The sequence continues at coordinate 24,520 of DCFS01000251.1, forward strand.
TCAGATACTCGCGGGTATCACGTTTTTCAGAAAAGAATTCGGTGAAGAATGCCGCTACCTTTGGCTTCCTGACGTTTTCGGATACTCATGGGCGCTTCCCCAGATACTTACAAAATGCGGTATAAAAGTATTCGTTACCACCAAAATATCATGGAACCAGTACAACCGTATGCCGCATGATACGTTCATATGGCGGGGTATTGACGGTTCTGAAATTCTGACCCATTTTATCACCACCCCTGATCCTTCATGCAGTGAAGGATCTTTTTACTACACTTATAACGGAACAGTCAGCGCGGCAACGGTCTTCGGCATCTGGAATGCGTACCGCGATAAAAATATTAATCGTAACCTCCTGATCGCATACGGATATGGAGACGGTGGAGGCGGAGCAACGCGCGATATGATAGAAACAGAACGCGCATTGTCAATACTTCCGGGAATACCGGAAGTAACCACCGGCCGCGCTGATACCTATTTTGAAGAACTTGAAAAAACGGTACAAAAGGCAGGCAACACCGTACCGGTATGGGACGGTGAACTGTACCTGGAACTTCACAGAGGAACCTATACAAGCCAGGCGAAGATCAAACAGCAGAACCGTAAAACAGAATTGCTGCTCAGACGGACTGAAATATCATCGGTAATAGCAAAGCTGACCGAGGGGCAGACCTATCCTTCTGAAATACTTGATAAAGCCTGGCACATACTGTTACGCAATCAGTTTCACGACATTATCCCAGGTTCAGCGATACACGAAGTTTACGAAGATGCTGCCTCCGAATTTGCTGAAGCCGGAAAACTTATCCGGACAATTCTCGACAGTTCGCTTGGCAGTGCAGACATCACTTCCGGGATAGCCAGCGGTGTCATTCTGGACGCTGCCGGCAGAAAACGTACGGGGCCGGTATTACTGCCTGCCGCGTGTGCGCAATACTCATGGTATTATGATGGCACAAAACTGGAATCCCAGCGGACGTCAGAAGGCCTTTACCTCGATTTCCCCGGACTGCCAGGACCGGGAATATGTATGCTCCAGGGCAGACAGAAAACAGAACATAACAAACAGAAAACACCATTTTTTGTACGCGGGACTGTGCTTGAAACGCCGTATTATCGTGTAACGTGGAACAACGCGGGAC
>DCFS01000175.1:0-3990 GCA_002319875.1 Treponema sp. UBA1798
GCTTTTTCCACAGAATATCCCTGTTAATTGTTTTATAAAAAAGCTCTTTTACTTCTGCATGGGATTTTGTTTTGCCAAGTATCCACATCAGTTTGGTCACCGTTGCCTCAAGGGTCATATCATATGCTTCAAGAAGTCCGAAATCTTTTTTTATGGTACGTCCGACTTCATATACCGTCATATTGCTGCCCTCACGGGTAACCTGAGTCGCCATAACGACAGTCTTTCCAAGACTGATCCATTTTGATATAGCTTTATAATAATCGCCTGACTGATACGAAGGAAGACCGCCAACCCCGAATGACTCTATAATCACCGCATCAAAATGTTCAGCCATATAATCAAGGATGGAAGCATCCATTGAAGGAATCAGTTTTAGCAGTGTAACGTTTGAATCAAGCGTATGAAAAAAACGCACAGGCCGGTTATTTTCTGTATTCTGTTCTTTATCGTCAATATAAAAAATAATGTGATCATCCTGCACGGCAGCTATATACGGAAAATTGATGCTTGAAAAGGCGTTATAACTCTTTGACCGTTCCTTTTTACCACGCGTTCCGGCAATTACTTTTCCGTCAAAAACAATATTTACGCCATACGATCTGTCACAGGAAGAAACACGCAGACTGTCGATAAGATTTATCCGCGCATCCGTATTTTCCATATTAATAGGCTTTTGTGCCCCTGTAACAATTATAGGTTTTGAAGAATCCTGTATAAGATACGAAAGTGCAGCGGCAGTAAAGGCAAGCGTATCCGTCCCGTGTGTAATTACGAAACCGTCATACGTATCATAATTTTTTTCGATGGTCTGTGCTATCTGCAGCCAATGCTCGGAACGCATATTGGTACTATCAAGATTCATGATCTGAATACTGTCTGCAGAACAAAAATCCTTATACCCTGGCACATATGAAAGCAGTTCCTGCGTCGTAATAACAGGTGCCAGCCCTTCGTTTCCCTGCTTACAGGCAATAGTACCGCCCGTACCTATCATCAGAATATGTTTCATAATTTATTCTGTCCGTAAGTGTATCACATTACGATGCCTGTTACTATGATAAAATCATGGTAAAAAAACCACTCTGCCGGTATAATAAGAAAAATAATGAAACAGACCGGGTTCAATCTGTATCGGTAAAAGAATTATGGAGGTATTATGTTACATATATGGGAAAATCCTGAAATCCAGGAATTAAACAGACTTCCGATGCGTAGTCCGCTTATTCCGTTTGATTCCCCTGAAACGGCTCTGGCTGAAACGGCGGCAGGTCCTGAAGCTTGTCCGGAAACGGCGAGCCCTTATATAAAAAAACTTGACGGTATGTGGAAATTCATGCTGCTTGATACGGCAGACGGAGATGCAGCAGAGGGGACTTCTGCAGAAGGCTGGTCCCGGACGTCATATAAAGATAGCGCATGGACTGACATTCATGTTCCGGGGACATGGACACTCCAGGGATTCGATAAACCCCATTATACAAATGTACAAATGCCGTTTGACTGTCTTCCGCCAAACGTGCCGGAAAAAAATCCTACAGGCCTGTACCGGCTTTCCGTACAGATTCCTGCCGGGTGGAAAACCAGACGTATTGTGTTGCATATAGGTTCCGCAGAAAGCTGTACGATTGTATATATCAATGGTATTGAAGCCGGTGTTTCAAAGGATACCCGGCTTCCGTGTGAATTCGATATTACTCCTTATCTTACCTGGGAAAAAAATAACTGTACCATCGTCGTTGGAATAAAAGTAATCCGCTACTCTGATGCCTCATTTGTTGAGGATCAGGACCAATGGTGGTTCGGAGGAATTCACCGGAGCGTATATCTTTATTCCACTGAAAATACTTTTATTGAAGATACTGAAGCCCTCCCAAAGATAGAAACAGATACTGAAAAAAATAAAACAGGACTGATTCCGCTTGTCGTAACGTTGGGATTTTCCGATCCGGGAAAAGAAGTTACAAGAACAGAAAACAGCCGTATGGATATACTAAAACGGACTATTGTATATACGGTACATAAACTTGGCGGTACCCCCCGGGCAGGTATTCCGGGAGAGCTCGTTGCTTCCGGAGAACTGGAAGGCGCATACAATTACCGGGGAAATCTTAACCAGATACGTACCGGAATTGCCATAAAAAATCCTTTGCTCTGGTCCCATGAATATCCGGAACTATACATAGTCACGGTAAGTCTGTACGAACCGGGTACTGCAGAAAAAAGCAGACGGCACATAGAAAGCATTTCATTTACTACCGGCTTTAAATCCGTTGAAATCACCGGCCGGGAACTGCGCATAAACGGGAAAATGGTATATATAAAGGGAGTAAACCGTCACGAGCACAACGAATATCACGGCAAGACACTGGGCATAGAGCAGATGGTACGGGAAATTCATACGCTCAAACAGTATAATTTTAACGCAGTGAGAACCTGCCATTATCCCGATGACGAGCGCTGGTACGATTTATGCGACCGGTACGGAATATATCTTGTTGATGAAGCGAACATTGAAAATCATGCGTATTACGACTGCCTTGCCCGAAGCGACAAATGGACAAACGCATATATGCTCAGAGTTCAGCGAATGGTAAGACGTGACAAAAATCATGCAAGCATATTCTGCTGGTCCCTCGGCAATGAAAGCGGAGACGGACAGAATCAGACAGCCTGCGCAGCATGGATACGCCGTGTTGATTCTACACGGATCGTCCATTACGAAGGATTTGTCCGTGACGAATGGAAGCAGAAAGACTATACACTGAAGTCTCTGGCAAGAGGCAAAGGGCTGACAGATCTTATCAGTCCCATGTATCCTCCGATTAACCTCATTACCGAATACGCGGATACGTGTGAAGATTACCGGCCTCTTATTATGTGCGAATATTCCCATGCAATGGGGAATGCAAACGGCAGTCTCTCCGATTACTGGAAGGCTATAGAGACTCATCATGGACTACAGGGAGGGTTCATCTGGGACTGGATCGATCAGGGTATTGCTGCAGAATTACCGGCAGGCAGGGCAGGACAACCTCAGGGAGGAAAATACTGGAAATACGGAGGTGATTTCGGCGATACACCGACGGACTATGATTTCTGTATTAATGGACTCAACTTTCCGGATATGTCGCCTAAACCGGCAATGGAAGAATGCAGAAAACTCTTCGCACCTGTTCGTCTGTATCCGGTACATCCTGAGCAGGGTATCTTTGAAGTAGAAAACCGGTTTGATTTTACAACACTTGATGTACTTAAGTTGCAATGGTCTCTCCTCAAAAACGGGGAAACGGTTCAATCAGGAACGGAAAATCTGGAACCCGTTTCGCCGGGAAAAAAGACGACAGTCTGCATTCCGATTCTGGAAGGAAAAATCCCTGCGGACGACAGTGAAATCATATTCCATGCAGATTTTGTTTATGTGCATGACACGCCATGGTCAGCAGCAGGAGATATCTGCGGACGGGACGAATGCATACTCCGACAGGCTGCCGGGTGGATATGTATATCACCAGAAAAAGAAAATACTAAAGACTGCCATGGAACAGAAAATGTACTCGATTCAATGAGGCCGGTATTGTTCCGCCCCCTGCTTGAAAACGAATGTATCAAGCATCTCAGGCAGTACCGGCACGAACCATTCTGCTCATGGAATTTTGAAAGAACTCCGGCAAACGAATGGCTTGATGCCGATCTTCCGGATATGAAAGTAAAACGACTTGGTGACGGTGAATTTGAATTATGGTCCGGACCTGCAGCGACAAAACCGGAAAAATTAGGAACACTTAAATACACTGTATTGCCATGCAAATCGCCTGACGGGGAAACTGGTATCCATCTCGACTGCATATTCAACCTGTCGGCAAATCTAAGCGAATATCCACGGGCAGGAATAACATTTCCGGTAAGCGCACAATATGATAAGGCCGTCTGGTACGGCAGAGGCCCGCAGGAATGTTATTCCGACAGAAAAGCAGGTGCCATGCTCGG
>DCFS01000175.1:4314-16997 GCA_002319875.1 Treponema sp. UBA1798
CGGTGCGATACAAGATACCTCGGGCTGAAAACATCCGGCAGTTCCCTGAAACCGTTACATATACAATCTCTGGAGCCGTTTTCATTCAATATTTCCCGCTTTTCAATGAGCGATATATGGAAACAGCATCATCCTTCGGAACTTACGGATCTGACGATGGAAAAAGACGGTCACTGGATGGTTACAATCGATGCGGCCCATCGGGGTGTAGGAACGGCAGCCTGCGGTCCGGATACACTGGAACGGTACCGCGTACGTCCAGGCATATACAGATTAAATCTCATCATCTGGTAAAAACAGGAAACATCCGTTTAAGATACACCAGTATTAACCGACATACGTTCAGGTTCCGGCAGAAACCGCAAAGTCCTCTTTTGCCGGAGCCTTTACGGCCGCTGATATACCATCATTCAAAATCTTCACGTCTATACGATTGAACGGTATGCTGATTTTTTCGTAATCGAAAACTTTTTTTATTGCAATAAACACATCGTTTTTAGTCTGAAGAAAATCATCCGCCTTAAACCATACTGCAAGAACAAGGTTAATACCGCTGCTGCCGAATCCGTCAACCCATGCAGCAGGCAGCGGATCCTCCATGACGGTCGGACAAAGAGCGGAAACCTTACCCAGCATTTCAAGCGCATGTTTTATATCCGTATCATAACTGACGGAAACGCCTATTGTCATCCTCCGTTTCGGAAAAAAGGAAGTATTTACCAGATTGCTGTTGATAATCGTAGAATTCGGCACACGCACCAGCTGATTATCAAGTGTATGTATCTTGACCGACAGCATATCGATTGAATCTACTATACCTGTCATCCCGTCGACTGTTATCAAATCACCTATTGCCATTGAATGCTCACTCATCACAAACATTCCACTGATAATATTGCTTACCGATGTCTGTGCTGCAAAACCGAGTGCGACGCCGGCAACACCGGCAGCCCCCCAGACAGCAGAAAATTTTATTCCGAAAAGACCCAATATGTACATCAGAATACAAATATAAAACAGATACTTTATAGTTTTTTCCAACAATAAAGCAGTATGCGGTCGCAGACGTTCAGCCGGTAGCCGTTTAATCATTCTTTCTATGATCCGGTATATAATATAAATGATCAGAATAACTATTACAGTAGCGATGACTCTCATAAAAAAAGGAACAGTCAGATACTGTTTAAAAAAATCAATAAACGGGGACGTATGTTCATTAATAACATTTTTAACTGCGGCCCCTGTTTTTGTAGTCATCGTATCATCTCCCGGAAAAACACTGATTAATACACAGCACATTAATCAGTGAACCATTTTCAAATGTCTGCTGCTTTTGAAAATGGTTTATGTTATTTTTTATTATGCTTACAGATATCACCCAGTATACAGGAAGCGCATTTTGGATCACGGGCCGTACATACATAGCGGCCATGCAGAATCAGCCAGTGGTGAGCCTGAAGCATATACTCTCCGGGAATACGGCTGATCAGACTTTTTTCTATCTCCAAAGGAGTTTCCCCCTCGGCAAGTCCGATTTTCGGACAGATTCTCATCAGATGCGTATCAACAGGCATTGTCGGCTGGCTGAACACTACATTCAAAACAACATTTGCCGTTTTTCTTCCGACACCGGGAAGCATTTCAAGAGCTTCTCTTGTCCCCGGAACTTCACCACTAAATTTATCTACCAGCATATGGCTCAAACCGATGATATGCTTTGCTTTCGTCCTGTATAATCCGATCGATCTGATGAGGGGAATAAGCCCTTCTTCTCCCAGTTCAAGCATTTTCTGCGGCGTGTCAGCTACTTTATATAATGGCTCTGTAGCTTTATTCACACTCCGGTCGGTAGCCTGCGCGGAAAGCACCGTAGAAACCAGCAGCGTATATGCATTTTTCCATACCAGCTCGGAACGCGGTGACGGATTCTGCTTCTTAAATCGTTCAAAAACTTCCTTTATTTCTTCAGGTGATAATAAATTCATATCCTTATTATACGCTTTATTGAAAATACTACCGGACAGCCTTTATAAGATCATTCACTTTATCTTCTTTTTCCCAGCTGAATCCGTTACGGCCGAAATGTCCATATACAGCTGTAGCCAGATAGATCGGTTTCTTCAAATCAAGCGTCCTGATTATACCGGCAGGAGTACAATCGAATACTGCCTTTACTGCATCCGCAATTCTGCTGTTGGGTACCGTTCCAGTCCCAAAAGTATCTACCATAATCGAAACAGGAAACGGAACGCCGATCGCATAGGCAAGTTCCACTTCACAGCGGGTAGCAAGACCGGAAGCAACAATATTTTTTGCAATATAACGAGCCATATACGCTGCAGAGCGGTCAACTTTTGAAGGATCCTTTCCGCTGAAAGCACCGCCACCGTGCCGCCCCATACCGCCGTATGTGTCAACAATAATTTTCCGGCCGGTAAGTCCCGTATCGCCGAAAGGTCCGCCTACAACAAAACGTCCCGTAGGATTAATAAAATATTTCGTTTTTCCGTCGACGAGTCCCGTAGGATCAAGCACCGGTTTTATAATATTTTCTATAATACCTTCTTTTATTGTCTCATAGGAAACATCCGGACTATGCTGATGGGAAACGACAACCGTATCTATCCGAACCGGTTTGTGTCCTTCGTATTCCACCGTTACCTGGCTCTTCGCATCAGGCCGCAGCCAGCCCAGTGTTCCATTCTTGCGCAGAAGTGTCGCCTGCTGCAACAGTTTGTGTGCATACATAATAGGGGCGGGCATTAATTCAGGAGTCTCATTGCACGCAAAACCGAACATCATCCCCTGGTCGCCTGCTCCCTGCTGGCCTTCATATTCTTTTAAACCATTTCCGGTTACTCCCTGGTTTATATCCGGCGACTGAGAATGAATCGTATTCAGAACTGCCATCGAATCACAGTCAAGTCCATATGCTGCATTCGTATATCCAATCTTACGCGCAATATCACGCGCTGTCTGAGCTATATCCACATAGGTTGAAGTCGTTATTTCACCGCCGATCAGGATAAGTCCGGTGGAAGCAAATGTCTCACAGGCTACATGACTTTCGGTGTCATCCCGCAAACATGCATCAAGAATAGCATCTGAAATCTGGTCACAGAGTTTATCAGGGTGTCCTTCCCCGACAGATTCGGACGTAAAAAAATAATGTTCGTTTGCCATCGCTTCCTCCTGAAAAATTGTTATATGCCAATGGTACAGGTAGTTATATATATTATTTAGACTTGACTGTACCAAGACATTGACTTATAGTATAATATATTCGTTAAATGAGCAACTGATTGTCAGTCAGAATAATTTCTAAAAGGAGAATATTATGGCTCTTAAAAAAACTTTTTCCAAGGACAAGAAAACGTGTACGGTAACCTTTACAGTAACAGCTGAAGCAGCACAGGGAGCAAAGGCGATCAACATTGCCGGAGATTTTAACAGCTGGAGCAGCACGGATACACCTCTTACCAAGAAGAAGGACGGCTCTTTCTCTGTGAAAATTCCGCTTGAATCCGGTAAAGAATACCAGTTCCGGTATCTGTTCGACGGACAGAAATGGGAAAATGACTGGAAAGCCGATAAATATATTCCTGCTCCTTATTCAAATTCTGACAATTCCGTTGTCATCACAGTTCCTGATAAAAAATAAAAACAGAAGGCTGCCGGTACGGCAGCCTTCTGTTTTTATGGAACATGGATAATTTCGCGGGGTTTGCTGCCATTGGCAGGACCTACAATTCCCCTGGTTTCCATATCTTCAACAAGTCTTGCGGCACGGTTATATCCGATTTTGAGTCTCCGCTGAATATAAGAAGCACTTGCTTTACCTGCCTGAATAACTATATCCAGAGCCTGACTATACAGAGGGTCTTCACCTTCATCAAATAACTCCGGTTGATCCGGCTCCTCTTCATCATCAATAAATATTTCATCATCAATGTAATCAGGTTCTCCAAGCTGTTTTACATAATCCACAACATTCTCAACTTCGCTGTCACTTACAAAAGTACCCTGAATACGTACAGGGAAAGGATCCGTAGAGCTTGCATAAAGCATATCACCGCGGCCAAGGAGTTTTTCAGCACCGACCTGATCAATAATAATCCGGCTGTCCATCTTAGAGGCAACCATAAATGCAATTCTGCTTGGTATATTTGCTTTTATCAGTCCTGTTATAACATCTATCGAAGGACGCTGTGTAGCGAGTACAATGTGAATACCAATTGCCCGGCTCATTGCTGCCAGACGTGCAACAGTCGACTCAAGTTCCTTTCCTGTTGTTGCCATAAGATCCGCAAATTCATCAATAATGACCACTATATAGGGAAGCCGTTCTGTTGCAATATGACGTTCCGTGATCCGCCTGTTATAACTCATAATATCACGGACTCCCATACTATCAAGCAGAGCATAACGGCGTTCCATTTCACAAAGGCAGTACTGCAAAGCCTGGAAGGCACGTTTAGGCTCCGTAATAACAGGGGTCAGCAGATGCGGAATATCATTATACAATTTCAGTTCGACAATCTTCGGGTCGATCAAAATCAGTTTTACCTCATTCGGAGACCGTTTATACAAAATGGACAGTATCATACTGTTTACACATACTGACTTTCCGGAACCGGTTGCCCCCGCAATAAGAAGATGAGGTGTTTTAACAAGATCAATAATCTGAGATTCTCCCTGTATATCCTTCCCGAGAATAACCGGTACCGCCATTTTCTTAAATGCCGGCAGATCCTGTTCCACTATTTCACGAAAACTGACGATAGCACGTTCTTTATTCGGAACTTCAATACCTACCGCGCGTTTACCCGGGATCGGTGCCACAATACGCACACTGCTTGCCGCAAGACGAAGCGCAATATTATCCTGAAGCGCAACTATTTTACTCAATTTTACACCCGGCGCCGGAAGAATTTCAAACATTGTGACAACAGGACCTTTGCGTATGCCGGTAACATCAGCCTCGATCTTGAACTCACTCAGCGTTTCTTTCAACTGAACGGAAGCATTTTTTGTTTCCGTATCTATAATCCAGTAAGGTTCATCTGCATAGGCTGTCAGCAGCCCTTCTGTCGGAACTTTATAAAGCCCCCGGAACAGTTTCCGTGGCGGCTTTATTTCAATCCTGCTTTCCTGAATGTGTTCTTCGTTTTTTTCAGGCTCCTCTGTATCATCTTCTGTCCGTGTATAAGGAACCGGTTCCAAACCAGGTTCCTTATCTTCATCCGATGCTGTATTCAGATCAGATCCTTTTTCCGCAGGATCCGGTGCCGCTACAGAAGGGTGTAAAACCTCTGGTTCTACCGCGGTTTCTGCTGCCTCTGCAACCGGCAGTTGACAGACAGGTTCTATCATATCGTCCTCATCAACTTCCCGCCGCACATCTGCATCCATCTGTGCAAAAACATTAGCTATCCCTGTATAATTTTCCGAATCATTCAGCTCGTCTTCATCATTCAAGGCTTCTTTTGCAGCGAGTTCTTCTTCATCTTCTGCATTCATATCGATATCAAAAAAATCGGGTTCAAATGATTCGTTTCCATCTGTCTTATTTTCAGGAGCAGAATCAGATTCTGTTCCGGCGGCCATATCTGGTTCTGTCTCATCAGGCTCCATTCTGTCAGATACGGTAATCTCAGCCTGATCCTGATCCGGTATTTTATCCTGACCAGAGGACTGTTCCCCGGTATTTTCTTTCACAGGAATACCGAGACCGGTTCCGGGTTCCGGCTGTTCAGATATATCACCCGTCGTACCGGATTCTCGTATATCTTCACTATTTCCTTCTGTGAATGATTTCCGATCAGGAAGTTTTATTTTTTTTCGTAATTTAAGAAAATCATGGATTACCAGTTTGTCTGCTATGATTCCAATAAACAGATATTCAATACCGACAAGGAGCGCACATAAGATTAATGCCGTGACCATTTTAATCATGAACAACGGCCCCTTTTCAACCGCCGCAACCAGACGGCACATACGTTCTGTTAAAACTATGGTAAAAAACGGAATGATGCTTAATAAAAGAGACAGCCCTTTTTTTACCGTCCATGCGGATGAAAAACAGAAAAATGCGGTAACCAGTAAAAAAACAGGTATCAAAATACTACAAAAGCCGTAAACAGAAACAAGTATATATCCCAGACTCCAGATTATATCCTGAAGCTCATGCTGTTCCCCGCTGCTTCCCCAGAAATACCCAAGCAGGGAAATCGAAAAAAAGGAAGCCAGTAAAAAAAGGAACAAACTGACTAACATATTCATTGTATCAGATTTTTTCATTCTTCTCCCATCCAGAAAATCTGTTTAATATTTTGTACTGTACTCCTTATCGGCATAAAACGGCAGAATGGTTAGGGACACAATGACTTAATCATCGTGTCCCTAGCGTTACCTTTTTTTATCTGTTATACTTGTTGCATGAAAGACTCAGTAGTTAAAACATTCGGTATCCTTACTTCAGGAGGCGATGCTCCCGGTTTAAATGCTGCAATACGCGGTGTCTGCCGGACTGCACTTATCCAGTATGGCATGCAGATTGTCGGTATACACAATGGTTATCGCGGTCTTGTACAGGGTGATGCGGAAGTCCTTCATTCATCTGATTTTTCCGGTATTCTGACCAGGGGTGGTACTATTCTCGGAACTTCAAGGGATAAACCTTTTAAGAATCCGGTTCCTGACCCGGAGACCGGACAGTTGCCTATTGATGCCATTAAGGAAAATTATAAAAAATGGAATCTGGACGCTCTGGTGGTCCTCGGTGGAAACGGTACACATACTACAGCAAGTATGCTTGTCAAAGAGGGACTTAATATTATCGGGCTTCCAAAAACGATCGATAACGATATTGTTGATACTGATATCACATTCGGGTTCCATACCGCACTTGATGTCGCAACGGAAGCAATAGACCGCATCCACACCACAGCCCACAGTCACAGCCGTGTTATGGTTATAGAAGTTATGGGACATAAGGCAGGATGGCTGGGTCTTTATTCAGGCGTTGCCGGGGGAGGCGACGTCATTCTTATTCCAGAAATTCCATATGATATAGATTCTGTAGCGGGAAAAGTTGTCCAGCGCCGTGATGCCGGAAAACAGTTTTCCATCGTTGTTGTAGCAGAAGGTGCCCTCTCCAGAGAGGAAGCACTGCTTGATAAAAAAGAATTCAAAAAAAGACGGATTGCAATGCCATATTCGATCGCTTACCGTGTCGCTCATGAACTCGAATCCGCTACTGGTCTTGAATCCCGCGTAACAGTTCTGGGTTATCTGCAGCGGGGCGGCACACCCTCACCTTATGACCGGGTTCTGGCAACACAATATGGCATTGCAGCAGCCGATTTTCTTGCACGGGGTGATTTCGGTAAAATGGTTGCACTGCAACAGGGAAAAATAGTCGGTGTCTCTCTGGAACAAATCGCGGGAAAAGTTAAAAACATAGCAATCGATCATCCGATGCTTCTTGCGGGACGTTCGCTCGGTACTTGCTTTGGCGACTAAAAATTAACAGGTGACAAGTTTTAAATGCCTGGAATGTCCCAGATGCGATGGCTATGGTTGTATCGGACAACTTCCCGGGATGGGCGGCATAAATAATAATAAAAATTTTATTCTCAACTGCAAGGCCTGGGCGGATATCCGCAACAGGATAGTAAAGACAAAAGATTATTCGGATCTGCCGCCAATTCCTGACCATAAGACTGTATTACGTATCGCACCTGTCACCGGAGCAGTTGAAAATTTCGGCTTTACCTCCGAGCAGGACTTTAAACTAAACTATGTATTTTCAGCATACAAAGCAGGATTGGGACTCTGTACCGGAGACGGATATCCTGATATAAAACTTCAGAATGGCATAGGTGCCGTCGAACTGCTGCAAAAAACATATCCTCAAGCACGCTCGTGTTTTTTTATAAAGCCGTATTCAAATAAAAAAATTGAAGAACGTATAGACTGGGCGAAAAAAACAGCTGAAATAACCGGTATAGAAATAGACTGGAGTTTAAATAAAAGTTTCAGCGCTATAGCCGGACTGGAACGTAAAACAGCTTCCCAGCTGCTTGCCTTGAAAAAATACATCCGGGTTCCTTTTGCAATAAAAGGTGTTTTTCTACCGGAAGATATTGAACTTATAAAAGAAGTCAGACCGGATATCGCGGTAATTTCAAATGAAGGCGGACGGATAGAAACCAAAACCGGTAGTACTGCAGAGTTTCTTACGCAGAACTATCAGATTTTAAAAAACAACTGCGGAGAAATATGGGTCGACGGCGGAATCCGTACAAGCCTTGATATAAGAACCGCGCTTGCGCTCGGAGCCTCTCAGGTCATGGCAGCAAGGCCGTTTATCGTCGCCTTATTCCGCGGTGGTACAGAGGATCTCTGCCACACCGTGAAACAAATGCTATCCTGATTCTTAAAATCTGGCTTTACGCAGACGAACCTGTTCTATATCTTCACAGAATAATTCACGTAAATCATTAAGACCGAGAGCCATCAGCGCCATACGGTCTATACCGATTCCCCATGCAAGAACCGGAACATCGATACCCATTGCCTTTGTTACTTCCGGACGGAAAATACCGGAACCACCAAGTTCAAACCATCCCAGTACGGGATGCTTTATATGAACTTCTATGGAAGGTTCTGTAAACGGGAAATACCCCGGTACATATTTAACTTCCGTAGCACCGGCGATTTCCACTGCAAACATTTCAAGGAAGCCAAGCAGGGTTTTCAAATTAACGTCTTTCCCGAGAACAATACCTTCCGTCTGGTAAAAATCACTCAGATGAGTTGCATCAACTTTATCATAGCGGAAACAACGGACAATTCCGAAATATTTCCCCGGAATTTCAGCTTTATGAAGCTGATGTGCGGAAAGAACGGTTCCCTGGCTGCGGAGGATCAGACGGCGCGTAAATTCCTGATCGAAATGATAGTGCCAGCCCCGGCTGCCTGTATTACCACCATTTTCATGAATACGGGCAACATTACTGAGATATGGCTCTTCTATTGCCTTTGCATGCGTCGGATTTTTAATGCGGTATACATCATGAATATCACGGGCAGCATGAAATTGAGGCATAAAAAGAGCATCACCGTTCCAGAATTCAGTTTCAACAAGGGGACCGTCAAACTCCTGGAATCCCAGCGAGCAGAGTTTATCCTTAACGGATTCCAGGAAAGATACATATGGATTTGTCCGCCCCGGGACAACCCGTGCAGGAGGGATGGAAATGTTATAACCTCGGAAGGTACTGTTTTTCCATTCACCGCTTTCCAGCATTTTCGGAGTCAGTTCGCCGATCTCATTGCCGGTAATACCCGCTTTTTTAAGCGCTTCCTTTACCATCTCAAAATCACCGGCAGGTTTATAAATAACCGTTTCACGTATCAGAATCCTGAAAGGGCTGTCCGCAGCACCACGTTTTTTTGCCAGGCCTGAAATAACATTCAGCTCTTCAGGGGAAAGATCGGCAAGATCAAGCTGTCCGCTCTCTGACGACGCAGCCCGCTTAAGAAGCCGTCCGGTAACTGATATACGCTGCGGCAAGGGACTCCCCGTATATTCAGCTTTTTTATCAACGTCCATGACAAGAACGCCCTCTTTCGAAAGCTGACCGAAGGCGCTACCGATATCTTTATTTTCGATGCCAAGAGCCGGTGCCAGTTGCGGTAAAGTTTGTGCACCGTTGTTTTTTAAATATTCAACCAGCCGTTCCTCGACAGTACCCTTTTCCGCAATTATATGACCGAGTTCTGTGATTTCATAAAAAGTATGGGGAATACGGTTCACGACTGAAACGAGACCCTTCCCTTCAAGCCAGGAAAAAGCCTGATTAGCATGCCCTTCTTTGTACTGAAGGTCCCGTTTCAGCCTGTCAGCCGTTAACTCATCATGCGCCGTATATCTCAAAAGGACTTTGATTTCCAGCGGGTGAAGATTTTTAATTATTGTTGAAACATCCATTATAAAAAAAACTCCATTTAAGCTGCTTTCAAAATCTGTTATTCCTGAAAGCCAGCTTTACAATTGTCCTGTTTAACGAGTATATTTGACATAGGACATATAAGATGCCCACTTAATATTCTTGGAATCCTTATAATAACGGGTTTTATCACTGCTTAAATAGGTAAAACCATAATACTGGTTTTCAGCCTGAAAATCCTTCAGACATGCAAGGATCGTATTCATAGCTTCGCCCTGGTCAAATTCAACATCCAGGCAGTTGTAATAAATGCGGACTTCATCTGCAAGAGGAATATATTCAATTTTTATATTCGCAGTCTTTTTTGCCGCAGGCGTATGCTGGTCTTTCGGTACAATAACTCTCACCGATGTATCAACAGGTGCTTCTTCTACAGGTAAATCCTGAGCAAAAACACTACAGACAGCAAAAAAGATGCCGATAAACAGTGCACAATATTTTTTCATATTTCCTCCTTAAAAGAATACAGGCGAAGGTACAACAAAGCTGCTCTTAACGCTAAAATTGCGTATACTTAATTATTGTACCTGTTTCCAGAAAAAAATCAAGTTCAACTACATAGCGGCCGGAATCCATACCAAGCCGGGGAACCCCGCTGATAAGAACTTTCCCCGTTATTTTTTTCGGTTTATCTTTTATCACCTGCCGGTAGTATTCCCGTACGGCATTTTTCACCGCTTCACGGCACGCCGATTGCACACCATCAAAACCATCCATAACTTTCCCGTTACCTGTACCATGAATTCTGGGGTGTACAATCGATTTCCAGTAATCAAGATATTTTATCATCGGCTCAGACCGGGTAAATTCCACCCAGCTATAGAGTCTGTTGTTTTCTATCCATGGAGTCTTGTAAACAATATTCCGCACTGCGTCCCCGAGGGGATATATTTCCGTACTTTCAAAATATTCAGACACACCGCGCAGCCTGTCCGACGGCGTATAGGAATAATTCCAGCCGTATACCATTCCCGTAATAAGATAGGGTGCAAGTTCTTTCAACCGCCGGACCGGATAATCAAAAACAGCATCCGACGGATGAGCTTCTTTTTCAGCCGCAGCGGTTTCCGGATATGCATCAAGATCAGCCCAGAGCATCACCTGTATCCGTTCATCCTGAGCAAGCTCCTGCGGAAACAGCAAGTTTCCCTGTATGCCCGCCACAACAACGAGGGCATACAATACTACCGGTATGCGTCTTTCCATACTTTCAGAGGATGTATTCCCATCCGGACAACAAAATACAACCAGGCAAAGCCGAAACCGGCCAGATGCGTTAAATGGGCAACGCCCCCCTGCATTCCGAAAAACTGGCTGCCGAATTCAATTATTGCATAGAGAACAATAAGCAGAGGTGCCGGTACGGGAAGTATTCCCCAGATATAAATCATTGAACGGGGAAAAATTACCGCATAGGCAAGAAGCATTGAATATATAGCACCGCTTGCGCCCATCAGCAGAATATGGAACATCCCCATGAAAGTATAGACCGCAAGAGATGCTGCTCCGCTTAAAAAACCGCAGAGAAGATACATCAGGATAAATTCTTTAGACCCCATGGCACGTTCCGTCGCTATACCGAAAAAAACGAGCCCGAGCATATTAAAAAATATATGGGTAAAACCGCCGTGTACAAACATATAGGTAAACGGCTGCCAGTACATTCTCGCCCCCCAGAAAAGGACCGGATTCAGTCCCAGTATATATACCAGTCCCGGGAACATACTGGTAAGAAGGTATACAAATACATTGACCGCAATAATGACAATCGTTGCATTATAGAATGCGTAACTAAAAGGTTTTCTTATTATTAAATCAAAACGTCTCATCACAAACTCTCTGTCCTTTCCTGCACTATAGCACAATAAAAAATCATTAACTACAAGGGCGGTTAAAAAATATATTACTTTTAAAGACTGTTCTCCGGAAAAAAGGTCAGCTCCCCTTATCAGTTCTGCCAATTACCGTATAATTTTTCATTATATCGAAAAAAAGCGTCCATGAAACATACTGTGTTTCAAGCATATCAGTACTATCCCGGTTCCGCGAAGATATTGTAAGCATTTTAAGATTTGAAATAATTTCACTGTTCGGTTTTTTTGCATCGGCAAGTATATCTCCAAGATCCGAATACAGGGTAAACAATCCGGCTGTTATATTCTCTATCAGTTTTTTTGCCTCTGCATTAATAGAATCGGTCATAGAAAGAAGTTTTCTGGTAAAATCCTGATCCTTGTGGCTGTCCTTGAGATAACTCCTGATAAGCGCAAGATCATTCTTCCCACCGTGTTCAAAGGAATCTTCAAAGTCTTTTATATGTCCATCGATTTCTGCACAGGCATATACGGTCGATGAAAACTGTGTTTTATATGACGGATTATTAAAAAACCCTTCTATAATTATATCGTCCAGCAGTGTTTTTATCGGATCGGAAAAATACAGAGAAAGGAATGACTTAAGGATCTGCAATCCGGTTATCCAGACAAAAGAAGCCGACGAATTCCGCTGTAATTCAGTATTCATTTCATTATTATATCCATTCAGCTGTTCAAGCGGGCGCTGGCCAAATAGTTCTTTAAGTTCGGAAGACATCGTTTCATCCCTGATTTCCAGTTTAATACGCCGTTCGTCCACTTCAAAAAATTCCCGTACGTGCGCAGAAAACTT
>DCFS01000349.1:0-11960 GCA_002319875.1 Treponema sp. UBA1798
GCTTCTGATTCAGGTCTGTCCGGCTGCTGTTGCTGTCTGTATCTTAAATTTGTTAATATCATTCAGTACGGTATTAATGCTTTCAAGATTTCTCCTGGATATACCTGAAACGTCATCAACCGTTTCCGATATTAATCCTGTCTTTGCCGTCATATCCGACATACTGTGATTGACAGTCTGTGTCATGGAAGCCAGTTTTGCCATTTCTATACTGACTTCCCTGCTGCCCAGCATCATTTCGCTGGAGGCGGATTTTACCTGGATGGTCGATTCATGTATCTGCCGCATTGCCTGAAGAATCTGCCTTCCTCCCTCATTTTGTTCATGCATGGATTCATTAATACTTTTCTCCTTTTGCCCGACAGTTTTTATCAGGTCAAAGATTACGGAAAACTGTTTCTGGATAACGGAAGCGGATTCAGTAACAGAGCCTATGGAAGCTTTTACGTCCTTAAGCATCTTTTCTATTTTAGCCCCTTCCGATCCTGACTGTTCTGCAAGATGCCGGATTTCCTCTGCAACGACCGCGAATCCGTATCCTGCGTTACCGGCATGGGCAGCTTCAATAGCTGCGTTCATAGCCAGCATATTAGTCTGTGTCGCTATTTTTTTTATGAGTTTTGATGTTTCTGACAGAGCTTCTGACTGATTATTGATATTCAGAACAAAGCGGACTGTTTCGTTTACATTCTGCAAACCTGTTTCCGATGCCGTTTCAAGTTCTGATACGGATGTCTGGTTTGATTTGAGGATGCCGCTGACGGAATCAATGTTTTTTGTTATCTGCTCTATTGCACTGGATGACTGAGCTACGCCGGTAGCCTGGTCTTCTATCCGTCCGTTAAGATTATTGATATTTTTTACAATCTGATCTACGGCTGATATTGCTTCGGAAACGCCTGCAGAATGTTCCTGCATCTGGGCTTCAACAGATGCAATATTTTCCGTAATTGTCTGTACAATTTCAGATGTTTTATTCATGTTCTCTGACAGACTTACCCCTACCTGCTGCATGGCTGTACTTTCTGTTTTTATAAGAGAAACCGAACAGCTTATTTTTTCCATCGTTTTATTGAAACTGTCAGAGAGCTGCCCGACTTCATCATTCTGTTCGACAATAAGCCGGACGGAAAGATCGCCGTCGCCTTCACTGATATTTTTGAGTGCTTTTGCTACTTTGTTAAGCGGCTTTGTTATCTGATGTGAAACGGCTGCAGTAACAATAACGCAGACACCGAGCAGTACAATGAGGGCCGCGGTAACGAACAGCAGCAGAAACATGCCTGTTTTATACAGTTCGCGCACCGGCGTTCTTGTTACAAAAAACCACGGGTCGGCAGTGCCATCGACATATACCGGAGAAACGACGTTCAGTATGCGCGAATAGCCACTACCCGTAAAAAAAGTTACTGCCTGTTTTGAAATACGCGCTGTCTTAAAATACTGACTCGTGCTGCTGTCGATGAACATATCGAACAGTTTTCCCTGCATCTCCTGATCTTTATGACCGAGAATGAATCCGTTGCTGCTGATAAAGATACCGTATCCCGTATTATACAGACGTAATGAAGACAGCTGTGTATTGATTTTTGCAAGGTTTACGTCGATGCCGGCCATTCCGCAGATATCGTCGCTGCTGTTATAGATCGGTGCTATTGCGGAACTGATATATTCCTGTGCGGAACCTATCATCGTAATATGGGGCTCCAGCATATGCGGACGGGGATTATCTTTTACATACCGCAGCCAGTCCGCATTCTGCATGTTCAGATGATCCTGTCTGACTGTGTTATCCGTCATAGTCCAGCAGGACATGAATCTGCCGGTAGAATCAGAGTAAGAACTTCCTGCAAAGGCCTTATCATATGGATCAAATGTACCGGCCTGCCATTCAGCCCATGACGACAAGGTCCTGTTTCTTGCTGTATTCTGCCTGATAAGAAACGATACGGCATTCCTGCGGTCCGGTTCCGGAATTTTTTCCCATCCTGAAAGGGTTGCTGCAAGAGATGCAGCTTCGCTGACTGTATCAGTCAGCTCTGTTGTAGCCCGCCTTGCTTCGTTATCGGAGACATTGATGATATGATCATGCATTAAACTTGTGGTTACAGAAAATATCTGCCAGCCGATTACGACAATCGCTCCCAGTGATACGATGACTATTCCGAGACTGATGAAAGCGGTTAACCGCTTCCTGATGGAAGTCTGTCTGATTCGCTGCCTGTTACCCTTCATGTTTTTGACCTCCGGTATTTTAAAATGATAAAGGCGGCAGGAATACGTTATATATTCTTGTCGCCTTTGATATGCTGATTTTAAATTTATTTGCGCAGGAACGTCAACTGGCCATGTGTTAAAAGCTCATTATTTGAAAAATTTGTTTGCTGAATATCTGCCGGTTTATATAGTAAAGATTTTTCTTTTATGTTATACTCGGGCGCTGAAAATAAGTTCGGGAGGTAGTATGCTGAAAGGGCGTCATATCATTGAACCCAATGATCTGTCAGTGACGGAAATCGATGAGATATGTACACTGGCTGAACAAATTATTGTTGATCCAGTATCTTTTCAGGATGTGTGCCGCGGGAAAATTCTCGCGGCACTTTTTTTTGAACCCAGTACCAGAACACGACTTTCGTTTGAGGCTGCAATGCTCAGACTGGGCGGTTCTGTTGAAGGTTTTGCCGATGTATCTTCGACTTCAACGACGAAAGGCGAAACGCTGGCCGATACAATCCGTGTCGTATCTTCATATGCTGATATCGTAGCGATGAGAAATCCTAAAGAAGGAGCCGCCTTACTGGCCAGCCAGTTTTCGTACTGCCCGGTTATCAATGCAGGTGACGGCGGGCACTATCATCCGACTCAGACACTGACGGACATGCTCACGATCCGCCAGCTGCGGGGAGGTTTGGAAGATCATACGATCGGATTCTGCGGCGACCTGAAATTCGGACGTACCGTGCACAGTCTCGTATCGGCGATGTGCAGATACCCGCACAATAAGTTCGTATTTATCAGCCCGCCGGAACTTACCATGCCGGATTATATTGTAAAAAGCATTCTTGAACCGACCGGTATTACATACAAAATTGCGATGAAACTGGAAGATGTTATCGGCGAACTTGATATCCTGTATATGACCCGTGTACAGAAAGAGAGGTTTTTCAATGAGCAGGATTATATCAGACTGAAAGACAGTTATATCCTTGATAATGCGAAAATGAAACTTGCACGCAGAGATATGATTGTGCTGCATCCGCTTCCCCGTGTAAATGAAATTGCTCCGGAAGTAGACGACGATCCCCGTGCCGCATATTTCAAACAGGTCAAGTATGGTATGTATGTACGGATGGCTCTTATTGCGAAACTGACCGGCTGCTTATGATAGAAGATATCTGTTTTGTCTGTTCCCTGTGAGGAGAAAAAATTATGTTGAATGTAGATACAATAAAAAATGGTCTTGTGATTGATCATATCCGTGCAGGATATGGGTCCCGTATATTCCGCTGGCTTGGGCTTGATACGGTAAGTTTCAGCGTTGCACTCATTATGAATGTCCAGTCGAAACAGTGGGGACGGAAAGATATCATTAAAATAGATAATATTATCAATATTGATTATTCAGTGCTCGGATTTATCGATCCAAATATTACGGTAAATGTAATCAAGAATGAAACAATTGTCAGGAAAATCAGTATGTCACTGCCTGACCGGGTGGAAAATGTGATCAGATGCAGGAATCCCCGCTGTATTACGACGACGGAACATTATGTTCCGCAGGTTTTCCGGCTTGTGAATAAGGAACAGGCTCTGTACCGCTGTCAGTACTGCGATACACTGTACAAAGCAGGTGACAATACGGAACTTCTGGAGCACAGCCTGTGAGTGCCGGATCCGTACTGATATACAATGCCTGTCTTGTTGATAGGAACATGGACACGCCCGGAGCAGTTCTTGTTGAAAACGGAAAAATAACCGCTGTTTTACCGGGCAGTTTCAGTGATGACGAGGCAGCGGCATTCTGTGAAAGAACAGGAAACGGCATTGGAATCGGCAGGTATAATGCGCACGGCCTTGTGCTGATGCCGGCTTTTATCGATATGCATGTACATTTCCGCTATCCGGGCCTTACCGAAAAGGAGGATCTGAATACGGGACTACATGCAGCAGCAGCAGGCGGCGTCGGAACCGTAGTAGCCATGCCGAATACGAAACCTGTTGTTTCCTCCTTCAGACAGGCTGCTGATATTGAAGCTGAATCCGCTTTATATGGATTGGCAACTCTGTTTCAGACTGTCAGCCTTACGTCAGGTTTCGGTGGAATCGATACGTCATCTCTGGATGATATAAATCCGGAGCGTGTTCCGGTCGTTTCCGAAGACGGATATGACGTTGCAAGCGCCTCGGTAATGTTTGAAGCTATGAAAAAAGCGACATCGGAGGGACTGATCGTCAGTTGCCATTGTGAAGACCCTGCGCTTGCTGCTGCTGCCAGGCCGTACCGTACGAAGGCTCTTGCACTTATGAGGGAATATGCTATTCCCGCTTGGGGAACACAGACACAGTCGGAAAATATTCCTGCCTCTGTTGAAAAAGAAATAGATAGTGCGCTGACAGAAGCGAACAGACTGCTTGCGCTTGCAGAAGACACAGCCACCTTACGGAACCTTGAACTTGCACGGGCTGCCGGATGCAGCGTGCATATAGCGCATGTCAGTACAAAACGGAGCATTGATGCTGTCTGCCGGGCAAAACAGGAGCGTCCATCGTATGTTTCATGTGAAGTTACTCCGCATCACTTTGCTCTTTGCGGTACGGAAGCACCTTTATTACGGGCTCTTGTAAATCCTCCGCTGCGCAGTGAAGCTGACCGTATCGCGCTTGTCGAGGCATTGAAAACAGGTACAGCCGATGTGATTTCGACGGATCATGCTCCGCATACAGTGGCGGATAAGGCTTCCGGATCTCCCGGTTTTTCCGGACTTGAGGTTTCATATGCTGCTGCAAATACGGTACTGGTACATCAGAATGGCTTTACCAGGAAGAAACTTTCAGAACTGATGTCGGGCACTCCCGCAAAACTCCTGCATCTCTGTAAGGGGCAGCTTGTGGCCGGATATGATGCCGATCTGGTTCTAACCGATCCTGATGAGATATGGACTGTTGACAGCAGTAAGTTTGCAAGTAAAGGGAAAGCAACCCCTTTTAATGGAAGAAAATTAAGGGGAAAAGTACATGCGACATTCGTTGCGGGCAGGGAAATTTACAGACTGTAGACGAAGAATCTGTTCTATGATATTGTGATTTCCATTACCGTCACACAGTGCTGCGGCGGTAATTCTCTGGAGAGTCTCTGCTTTTGCAGAGCGCCGAAGGTTTAATACAGCGGGTACCGTACGTTGCGTATCAGGGTCGGCTGTAAATATCTCAGGCATAAGGGACAGAGCAATAGGAAACACCGGTAATGCACTGGGCATTATTCTGTGTTAACTGAAAGAAAATGCTGTTCTAACAACTCTTTAGAGAGCCCGTAGAGATACTGAGTATCGTATGATACTGGGTAACCGGGCTCTTATCATTTTAAAGAGGATTCTGTACGGACAGAATCATACTGCCCGTACCGGAAATATGGTTCCCGTACAGAATCGAAGGACAAACTATCATGTTTGCGTTAATCAACTCCATTCTGGGCTCCATCGATGATTTCGTATGGGGCGTTCCGCTTATTGTTACCATCCTTGTAACAGGGCTGCTGCTTACCATGCGGCTGAAAGGTATTCAATTCTCCAACCTTGCGCGTGCTTTCCGCCTGATGGGCGAAAAAAAAGTGGACAGTGCAGGGGGAGAAGTTTCCAGTTTTGCCGCCCTTTGTACGGCACTTTCGGCCACTATCGGTACAGGAAATATCGTCGGCGTCGCGACGGCTATCGTATCCGGCGGTCCCGGTGCAATGTTCTGGATGTGGCTTGCAGCTCTGTTCGGTATGGCTACAAAATACTCCGAATGTCTTCTTTCCGTATACTATCGCGAAGTGCGTCCTGACGGACATATTCTCGGCGGGCCTTTTTATACGATCGAAAAAGGAATGGGAAAAAACTGGAAATGGCTGGCCGTCCTCTTTGCCTTTTTCGGAACACTTGTAGGATTGTTCGGAATAGGAACGTTTACCCAGGTTAACGGTATTACAAGTGCGGTAAATAATTATTTTGATCCGCAGAATAACTGGGTTGTTATATTTTTCGGCCGTCCGTATTCATGGACCGTAGTTATAGCAGGTGTCTTTGTTGCTTTTTTTGCTGCACTTGTTATTATCGGCGGGCTTGACCGTATTTCGAAGGTTGCACAGATAATCGTTCCATTTATGGTTATTGTTTATGTAGTAATGGGGCTTGTCCTTATTTGTACCAATATAGAAAAAATACCCGGTGCATTCCGTGAAATTATCAGCAGTGCATTCGGGCTCCGTGCAGTTTCCGGCGGTGCACTCGGTGCAATGATAGTTGCGATGCAGAAGGGAATTGCCCGCGGTATCTTTTCAAAC
Source organism: Treponema sp. UBA1798 (assembly GCA_002319875.1). Classification (GTDB taxonomy): domain Bacteria; phylum Spirochaetota; class Spirochaetia; order Treponematales; family Treponemataceae; genus Treponema_D. The sequence continues at coordinate 6,545 of DCFS01000349.1, forward strand.
GAAGCAGGACTGGGAAGTGCACCTATTGCAGCAGCTGCGGCCAAGGTGTCACACCCAGTGCAGCAGGCGCTCGTTTCCATGACAGGTACGTTTCTCGATACAATTATTGTCTGTTCCATAACCGGACTTGCAATTGTTATTTCCGGCAGCTGGAGCGGTCCGCTGCAGGGGGTCGCCGTTACGTCGGATGCTTTTCAGAAAGGTCTGCCGTTTTTGGGAAGGTTTGTGCCATTTTCACTTATGCTCTGCCTTGTTTTTTTTGCTTTTACGACAATTCTCGGCTGGGACTATTACAGCGAACGCTGTGTAGAATATTTATCAGGGGGCCGGCTGAAGGTCGTAAAGATATACCGCTGGCTGTATATTCTGGCAGTGTGCGCCGGTCCGTATATGACCGTTGCCGCAGTATGGACTATCGCCGATATTGTTAACGGACTTATGGCGATTCCGAATATAATTTCGCTTCTGGCTCTGTCCGGTGTTATTGTGAAAATTACGAAGGATTATTTCAGTAAGCTGCCGGCAGGATGTGATACGGTGCCGGCAGAAAAAGAGTGATCGGCATTCTCTCTGTACAAATAAGGCCGGCGGGCAAATTCCGGTGAAGCGGTATGCTTTTTGGTATCCGGGACAGGCAGTTCTTTCCCGGATATTTTTTGTTTTATATCCGGGGTGTTTCCAAAAGTAACAGACTTTTGAATATGTCTCATTCATGTTATAATAAAAAAATATGAAAAAGCCCGAAAAGTATTTAAGAATACTCGCGCGGCAGTATCCTACAGAACGTTCCGTGATCACTGAGCTGGTGAATACTCAGGCTATTCTGAACCTGCCCAAAGGAACGGAACATTTTTTAACGGATATACACGGCGAGTATGAACAGTTTAACCATGTATTGAGGAATGGTTCAGGTTCTATCTGGCAGAAGATCGAAGAGGTTTTTGGCAATTCGGAAACGGAGGGGGCCAAAAAAGACCTTGCAACGCTTATTTATTATCCTGCAGAGCGGCTTGATATCATACGTTCAAAAGAAAAAAATCTTGACAACTGGTATGCAGTAACATTACACCGGCTTGTGCTGATGATGCGGCGTGTTTCGTCGAAGTATACGCGTTCACATATACGGAAAATGATGCCGCCGGATTTTTCCTACATTATTGAAGAACTGATAACGGAAAAGGAAGAAATCAGTGATAAAACTGCTTATTACAATTCCATTATCCAGACGGTATTGCGGGTAGGAGCTGCCGAACCCCTCATTATTACGTTCTGCAGTCTGATACAGGATCTGGTTATTTACCATCTGCATATTATCGGCGACATATTTGACCGCGGTTCGGGGCCTCATCTTATTATCGACAAGCTGATGAATTATCACTCAGTAGACATCCAGTGGGGCAATCATGATATCGTCTGGATGGGAGCTGCCGCAGGACAGGGCGCATGTATCGCAAACGTTCTCCGGATGGCAGTCTGTTACAATACGCTGGAGGTACTTGAAGACGGCTACGGTATAAATCTGACACCGTTTGTTACGTTTGCGTTCCGGACATATACGGGCAGCGACAGTCAGCGCATGCTTCATGCTGCAGCGGTAATACAGACAAAACTTGAAGGCCGGCTTATCATGAATCATCCTGAATTCAATATGGGTGGAAGGCTGTTTTTCGATACTGTTGACAGGGAACACGGAACGGTTGTAATTGACGGAATAACATGGAAACTGAATACTGCGGATTTCCCGACGCTTGACCCGAAACGGCCTTACGATCTTTCCGACGGAGAGAAGGAAGTTATGAACAGGCTGATATCGTCTTTCGTGCACTGTGAAAAACTTCAAAGGCATATCCGTTTTCTGTTTACAAAAGGCAGTATTTATAAAGTTTATAACGGAAATCTGCTGTATCACGGATGTGTACCTCTTGCTCCTGATGGCAGTTTTGCGAAGGTTCTTATATACGGTAAGGAATACTCCGGCAGAAAATTGTACGACATCCTGGAATACTGGGCGCGCAAGGGCTATTTTTCGAAACCTGGATCAAAAGATAAAAAGAGGGGTGAAGATATACTGTGGTATCTGTGGACGGGCCCGTGTTCGCCGATGTTCGGTAAAAGCCGTATGACTGGTTTTGAAAGTATTTTTATCGACGATCCGGCTGCAAAAACTGAAATAAAGAATACCTATTATTCCCGGCTGGAGGACTGTGAAATCATTAACCGTATCCTCGCGGAATTCGGCCTTGACGGGAAAACATCTCATATTATCAACGGACATGTTCCCCAGCAGGTGAAGAAAGGTGAAACGCCGGTAAAATGCGGCGGCAAACTTCTTATAATCGACGGCGGATTTGCCGCGGCCTATCATGAGGCAACAGGTATTGCAGGCTATACGCTGGTTTCCAATTCCCGCTGTATGCGGCTTGTAGTACACAAAAAATTTGAAAACATGCAGTCTGCAATCTGTAATGAAACCGATATCGTTTCCGAGACGATTACCGTGGAAACTTTTCCTCAACGAAAATATATGCGTGATACGGAACCGGGAAAAGCCATGATGGAGCATGTTGCCGATCTGGAACAGCTTCTTGCTGCATACCGCGACGGGTCTATTTCCGTCACAGCCGGTCTGTAGTTATATTATATAGAAACAAGACGTTCTCAAAAGTCAGACGGGTTTTGAAAACGTCTCAGGCAGGTGTTGTAATGAATTATTCGAATCCTTTCGTTATTATTTATATTATCGGGCTGATCCTGAATATCAGTCTGGATAACTGGCTGGAATTTATCGATTACCGTAACCGGGTACATCACGGTACGGAAATCCCTCCGGAACTTTCGGGAAAACTTGATCCGGGAAAACTTTTGCGGACCTGTACCTACGAAAATGCAAAATATTTCCTCTGGATACCGGAAAACGCTGTTTCCACGGTACTTCAGGCGTTCCTGCTGCTCAGCGGATTTTATCCCTGGCTGTTTACGGAACTGTGGGGGTACTTTCCGGGTGTCTATGTGACCATGATTCTGTTTGTAGTGATCATTTCCATTCCGGAAACTGTCGTTTCCCTGCCGTTTGCATTATATGGAGAATTTCATATTGAAAAAAAATTCGGTTTCAGTACCATGACATTCAGACTGTGGCTGGCAGACAGAATCAAGGGTGTCGCAGTCAGTGCCGTCCTGGGATTGCCGCTTATGCTGATCATGCTTGCGCTTCTGGAACATACCGGCGGCTGGTGGTGGCTTCCGGTCGGACTCGTCTTTGTCGTTTTTTCATTCGGAATTTCCGTTTTGTATCCGCGTTTTATTGCGCCGCTTTTTAATAAATTTACTCCGGTCCCTGACGGGGAGCTGAAAGCACGCCTTTCATCGCTTATGGAAAAGACCGGATTTAAAGCAGAGGGCGTTTATATGATGGATGCGTCAAAAAGAAGCCGGCATTCCAATGCATATTTTACCGGATTCGGCAGAAGCAAGCGCATTGTACTGTTCGATACACTGGTAAACCAGCTTACCGTTGATGAAATTGAAGCTGTCCTCGGACATGAACTGGGACATTATAAAAAGCACCATATCCTGAAACGGATGCTGGTAACAATTCCCCTCTCTTTTATAAGCCTGTATGTTGCAAGTCTGTTTGTAACCCACCGGACACTGTATGCCGGTTTCGGGTTTGAAACAGGTTCAGCTGTTTTTCCGCATATGCAGTTTATAGGTCTTTTTCTTTTATCTGCGGTATTCGGGGGATATGGTGACCTTACCAGATTTGTCGGCAACTGGTTTTCCCGCCGGGACGAATTTGCAGCCGATGCATATGCAGCTCAGCTGTGCGGTTCAGGGCAGAACCTCGCTTCGGCGCTTGTAAAACTTAACAGTGAAAATCTTTCCGAAATAACGCCGCCGAAAATATACAGTATATTCAATTACAGCCATCCGCCGCTTCTTGAGCGGATACGGGCACTCAACGTGTATAATCAAGATTTAGAACCTGGAAAAACTGATTAAATTTATGAGCCATTTTCAAAAGTGGTCTGACTTTTGAAAACGCTCCGTATAATCAGTTTTTAACTGGAAATTCATATACACCTCTCTTTTTTCTGATACGTTGTTGTCAAAATAATAAGGTATCCCCTGGTACTGATCCCGTACGTATCCGGATATACCATGAATTTTGACAGGATGGAGAGGTGATGAAGAAGAACTATGTACTCGATACCAATGTATTGATCCATACGCCGCATGCGCTGGAGTCTTTTGAAGACAACCGTATTGTTCTGCCGCTTGCTGTATTGCAGGAACTTGACGGCCTTAAAAATTCAGAAGGGGAAAGAGGCTATAATGCCAGAGAATCCATTCGTATCTTGGAACGTTTCCGTCAGAAAGGGAATCTGATAGATGGTGTTTCTCTTCCGGGCGGCGGTGAACTCAAGCTGGAAACGAATCATGTTGATGTTGATCTTCCTGCCGGGATGAAGACTGATTTACCTGACAATCGTATCCTTCAGGTGTGTAAAGGAATGCAGAATGAAGGGCAGCCGGTTATTCTTGTAACAAAAGATATTGTTGTGAGAATAAAAGCACAGACAATGGGTATTCCGGTTGAAGATTTTACAACTGACCAGACACCTGTTGAGGAAGCCAGATATACGGGCCGTATGGAGGTATTTGCACCTGATATGTTTTTCCCCACCTTTAAGAAAAAGGGAATGCCAGTCGATGTTTTATATACTGTCGATACGAAAAATGAACGATCCTGTATCGAATGCATCGAGAATGAGTTTTTTATTATCAGATCGGACTGCAATGATAAGCATCAGGTACTGGGCCGCGTGGAAAACGGGACTGTTGTTCCTCTTAGGAATGAAAATAAGAGGCCTTTCGGCATAAAACCGCGGAATATAGGTCAACTCTTTTTACAGGAAGCGTTGATGCTGGATGCAGAATGTGTCCCTTTGGTTATTGTAAAGGGCCCTGCCGGAACGGCAAAAACCTTTTATTCCATGGCTGTAGGGCTTGAAAGAGTCCTTATTCATACAGGGGGAGAATACCGGAAAATTCTGGTTTGTCGTTCTAACAGTCAATTTGATGCGGATATCGGCTTTTTGCCGGGAAGTGAGCAGGAAAAAATTTCTCCGCTTCTTAGACCTGTCCGGGACAACCTTGAAAGTCTTATGCAGCAGGATGGAAAAACATCAAAACAAAATGAAGATGACATCGCTAACAGAATTGACGGTCTGTTTAATAGTGGAATCATAGCAGCAGAGGCTATGAATTTTATGCGTGGTCGTTCAATTACTAATACATGGCTTGTTATCGATGAAGCTCAAAATCTGACGCCCCGGCAAGTGAAAGGAATAATCACTCGAGTGGGTTCCGGTACAAAGGTAATTCTTCTTGGAGATACAGCGCAGATAGATAA
>DCFS01000349.1:12368-13373 GCA_002319875.1 Treponema sp. UBA1798
AAAAAGCCCAGGTATACTACGGCACGTATACCATCCTTCTACCGTTGCTGTCTTCCGACTCTCGCGGGGTTTGAAAGCGTTATACTGCATAGCACCTGGGCAATACGGAAAGGGGGGGATTCGAACCCCCGGTACCTTTTGGGTACGCACGCCTTCCAAGCGTGTACCTTAAACCACTCGGACACCTTTCCTTACATAACAAAAATAATTACTTTTACGGGAATAGCAAAAAACAAAGATACGGAAAGAGGGGGATTCGAACCCCCGGAACCCAGAGGGTTCAACGGTTTTCGAGACCGTCCGGATCGACCACTCTCGCATCTTTCCAGAAGTAATTATTCATCAGGCTCAAAAACCTGTACGAGACTAAGAAGATTTGAACTTCCGACCCCCAGATCCGCAATCTGGTGCTCTATCCAGCTGAGCTATAGTCTCAAAAGAATGACAGTCTGTAACTGTACATCTTACGGAAGCGACAGGAGTTGAACCTGCCCGGCCCTTACGGAACCGACGGATTAGCAATCCGTTGTATTACCGCTCTACCACGCTTCCAGCAGCTGCGGAGCGAGAGGGATTCGAACCCCCGGAACCTTGCGGTTCAATAGTTTTCAAGACTACCTCCATCGACCACTCGGACATCGCTCCAAAAGATGCTCTTCAAGAGTATCAGAAAAGTACCTGTTATGTCAAGTCTTGCAGTATGTATTCGTGCGGAGGGTTTAATACCCCGGCCCTTGGGCCGTATGAAAGGTATTAAATCCCGACTGCAATACCTTTAGAGAACTCCATACCCTGCTTGCGGCGGGGTTGGTGATTTGCCGCGCCGCCGCTTTTCCCGGGAACCTCCGTCAGGTAGCAGGAGAAAATCACCGGGGTTTCAGCAGAAACTCACGGAGAAAGAGGCAAAAGCTCCCGGTACTTCTGACAGGAACTCCGGGAGAAAGAGGTAAAGACTCCCGGTACTTCTGACAGGAACTCACGGTAGCAGGGGTAAAAGCTCCCGGA
>DCFS01000349.1:13698-14330 GCA_002319875.1 Treponema sp. UBA1798
CTGACGGAGATAATCCGCAGCGCAGCACGCTGTTGTTTATCTGCACTTTACGTTCTGTACCTCATCGTTGTATAGTGTAGTCACACCGGTATAACGGTCAGGGAGTTCAGCATGACAAAAATGGGCATTATAGTGAGCGTTCTTACGGCAATTGTAGGTCTTGTAATGATTACGATACCTGCCGAGTTTATACGGATTATTGTGATTTTTTTAGGGATTGCTTCCGTTGCAGACGGAATAGTCATTTTGTCTGCACATCTGCCGGTGTCTGATCCGGACTTCAGGCGGAATATAACGATCCGCGGATGGTCGGGCATACTCATCGGTATTCTCGCAGTTGCGCTTCCGCTGTTGTTTGCAGCTGTCATGTGGACAATTATGCTGTATATTCTTGCCGTTTATCTGCTGTTCGCAGCTGTCATGAGCCTTTATACGATAATAAAACTGCACAGCGCCGGTATGCCGGCAGGGCAGTATGTATGGGAAGCGGTACTTTCCGGTATAGCTGCAGTAATCCTCTTTATTCTTCCTGCCTCTATAGGGCTGACTGTCGTCCGGATAGGCGGAGTCCTTCTCCTGATTGTTGCACTGGGGATGTTCATGTATATCCTGAAGAACCGTCCCATAACAGA
>DCFS01000291.1:0-16824 GCA_002319875.1 Treponema sp. UBA1798
GACAGCGTGTATTTTCATTCGTATCCGTATACATCCGAAGAAGCACAGAAAAAAGTAGAAACGCTTGCCGGAATTATTGCAAATTACGGAATCGCAGCACACCTTACTATTATTCCGTTTACCGATGTGCAGATGCGTATCAAAGAACGCGCACCAGTTGCATGGACAACGCTGATGCTGCGTATCTGTATGATGAAAACTGCAAATCTGATAGCACAGCGAACCGGCGCTCAATGCATAATTACGGGAGAAAGTCTGGGACAGGTTGCAAGCCAGACGATAGAAAACATGACGGTTACTGAGTCATTTGCAGCATTACCACTTCTGCGTCCGCTGGCAGGCATGGACAAAGAGGAAATTGTAGATACTGCAAATTTTATAGGAACATTCGAAACATCGATACTGCCCTATGAAGACTGCTGCGTACTCTTTTCGCCGAGGCATCCGGTGCTCCGGGCAACGATAAATGAAGCAAAAGAAATATACACAAAACTTGAAATAGATGATCTTATTGCACAGTCGTTTGAAAAACGTGAAGTAAAACGCTATGCCGCACGGGACTATGTTGCTTCACACTTTGCAGCAGCCAGTTCAACGGAAACCTGATACGGTACTATATTCAGGTTTGTTCGGGAACATATAAGCTCAGTCAGGCCATTTGTTTTCCATAAGCAGATCCGCTACTTTTACCGCATCGGTATCGATATCCAGACGGGAAAAGCTTTCCTGCATTCTCTCATTAATACCGGAGTCGCCCAATATTTCATCGATTTTCCAGTAAATATTTTTCGGCTTCTGTATAAACCAGCCTACATTATTCTTAACTGCATACCGGACGTTTTCAAGTTCCTGATTATGGATATATTTGCAGATTATAACAGGTTTTCTGTTCACAAGTACTTCCATCAGTGTCGCGGGACCTGCTTTTATAACAGCACAATCACACAATTTTACCAGTTCATCCATAAAATCGACATAGCCGAAAACATGCAAATCAAGTTTGGGATAAGTAAAATGAAGGACTTCCAGCATGCGCTGCTTTGCTTTATCCCGGCCACAGACAACAGCAATCGCAAACTTTGCTTTGTGAAAAAGACACTGATTGATTATTTCCACCGCGCCGGGAAGTCCTTCGCCGCCACCGACAAGTAAAACTATCTTTCTGTTAATATCGAAACCATGCTTGATCCGCAGCGCATTTATATCGTCCGGTATTGCAGGAGTCCTGAATTTCGGATTCATCAGGAAAGGAATTACTTTAACCCGTCCGGGAGAAATACCGCAATCTTTTACAGCCATATCCTTCATCATCTGGGAATAGACTAAAAAATGCTGATCACGGACAAAAAACCATGAATGAGGTCCGTTAAACGGATCGGTAACAATTTCGGTCGTATTTACCGGCCAGGGTACGCGTCTCAACGCCTTTTTCAATGTGGGTGTAAGCGCGAAATGAAAAGAAACGATATCGGTCACATGATTCTGGAGAATCATTTTCCGCAGATAAAAGGGGATATAAATATTCAGAAAAAAAGTAACGATATGCTGGACAAACCGGGACTGGCCAAGATCATAGATAAGCGGAAATAAACCGGGAAAATAGTTGAGGGCAAGGCCATAACCGTATTCAAAGATCCATTTTCCCGGTTTATTTTTTTTATCAAAACCATTGATCATATCAACAGAGACATCCTGATAACGCTGCTCCATGGCCTGCTTAAGCACCTTTGCAGCAGCTATATGGCCTCCCCCGGTATTCAGATACAAAAACATGAATTTACGGTTCATAGCCTTACCTTAATATGCGATTCTGACTGAAAAAGAAATATAATTGTTTACCGTCTCATGCAGATTATCTACCCATTTTTCGTAGGCTTTCGTATAGTCTCCATCACCGGTAGAGCCGCTGTACATTGCATCCTGGACTCCGTCATTGTGAATATATTCCCATACATAACCGAATTTAAGTGTCCATTGACCAAGCTTCATACGCGGCATCTGATACGCCAGATCAAGACCCATCTGATAAATAAGCATTACGTGATCCTGATTCAGAAGATTGAGATAATCCCATGCTGTGCTTACATGGTTGTCATCCCCGATGAATTTCTGCTGGGAAAATACACTCCCATCCGTTGAATAGATATCACCACCATCTGTTTCAATATAGGTATAACCGCTTGCAGCACTCTCCGACACGCTTCCATCATCATAATCGATATAAACATATCCATTTTTGTGAGAATAGTAATTTGTCAGGTAGACTTTTTCCGCTTCGCTGTCACTGAGAGACTCATACGCATTGGCATGACGAATAAAGGAGGTTGAAATGGTTGCGGTAAGTCGTTTTACCGGAGAAAAACGTGCCTTAAAATTGATTCTGTCGGAATTCGGCGGCAGCGAAGCCCCGATGCTGACACCATGATTCGTATAGTTCAAAAAGTTATAGGTAGTATCGGTAAAGGTTTTTCCATCATCGTCGTAACTCCAGTGCGCATAGGTATAAGGAGTTATAATAGTATAATCAAGTCCCAGCAGATCACAGGCAGAATCGGCTGGCGAATACTGTATTCCTGACTGTATACCTACACGGATTTTCGTATCGAAGTGAAGCTTCACCATTTTATCAAGGTCAAGATCATCTGCAAGGAAATTGGTTGACCACTTCAGACAGGTTATCGGGCTATATTCGATCAGAAGCCCCATCTGGCTGTTATCAGTAGAATCGCCCATTCCCTGCACCGCCATATACGGAGCAGGTACCATGTATGCAATATCAAACCGATTGCCGAATATTGTAGATTCATAATATGAAACCGTCAGTGTTTTTGTTACGTCAAACCTGATTGAATGAAATGCAAAATATTTGTCAACCTCCGATTCTGAATCAAGATCAGAGCCATTGTTAAGAGATGCACCTATTGAAGAAATCAGCTGGGTATAACTCCATCTTCCGCCGTCATAGGCGAGAGTCAGATTGGGCGAGTGAAACGATGTATCGCTTAAGGCCAGATCGGTACCGAGGAACGGGCCGTAGCCGCTTCTGTTTATACCTGCCTGTACATATACTTTGTCCGTTCCTACTGCCACATTCGTATTCATATCAATGTTAACATCGAACGGTCCTATGGACATCGGATCGCTGACTGTATCATATAAAGAGTTGGTATATATGGGCAGGACTTCGGAATCCGAAACATTAGTTGAATATAATCCCAGACTGTATCCGACAGAAACGAGATCTCCCAGCTGAATGTCACCGACAGCAAACGGACCACCGGAGTACTGGTTTGTATAAGAGCGCTCATTTGTATCGCGGTTGCTTTCGCGTTTTTTTGTATAGTTCCCTTCAAGGACAAGCGTAAACGGCTTCCCGGTCACCTGCTCGTAGTATTCCTGTGCAATCTCCACATCACGGTCGCGGCCGTGTTCGATCACCTGGGACAGGATACTCTTTATAACAGCCAGCGGATACGGACGCAGCTGGGGCAGATGGTCAACATATCCTTTCAGTTCCCAGCTTTCCGCATAGGTATAAAAATCGTTTTGAGGGTCAGTACTTATCTGTGCATACAGGGATGCACCGCACAGCAGTAAAAAAAGTATAATTATGAACAAATGATTTTTTTTCATGTAGCTTCTTCCATCCTGATTTATTACATTTTCGTCAGCAGACAGCAGACAGCAAACGCACATTCAATTCCCCAGTCCGTATTACCTGTCTCGTGTTCACCGTTCGAATTCGTATTATTGAATATTATAACATATGCCGGCTGGAGTGTAAAAGACAGCCAGTCATTTGCATACCACGTACCCCTGACCGACAAACGGTTCGTATATTTCGGCGTACCGGTAGGAGTCGTCGCATAAATATTATTGCCGTTTGCCTCTGTCGGATACGGCCATGCAGCAGACCAGCTGCCGGCATCATTACCATCTCCGTCCGTACTGCTCCATGTTCCGAAAATGGACTTTTCAGCATATTCCCCCTGAGCCATAAAAAGATACGTTGCATTGACGGCCCATCTACCCGGTTTTTCGTATCCGAGCGTAAGTTGCCCCGCGATTGTATCCGGACCGAACGGAGAACCTACCCATTCATAAAATATTGCATTATCACCGACATTATCGGTATAGGTACGCATAAATGACCATTCGGGACTCTGTTTTATATACAGATACGGCTGAGCATAATAACCTTCCAGACAGAAATGCACATAACCGTCTTCTGAAGGGACAAACGACTCTATACCAAGCTGTCCGCCCATTGCGTTTGGTGTCAGACTGTCACCGTAATTTTCGGTTTCATATGGTGTCTGAAACTGGTCCTGTGCAAAAAGCCCGTATAGACGGAAATACCGTGACGGCGTCCAGTCTACCTTAAAACACATGTATTCACCGTCACCGGAATCGTCACTACCGTAATCGCGCCATGGCGCCATCCCGTGATAAATCGTAAAGGGATTCAGATAACGGAGTTCCATCGATGCCTTAGTGAGCGTCGCTTCCATCACGGAAAAGGTCAGCTTTTTCCTGAAAAAACGGAAATCAAGGCGGTGCATATACATATACTTATCAACATTCAGCTGGGTTGCGGTAAAAACGTATTTCAGATTGGGAGAATACAATGAAAACTGCCCATAGGATGCCCCCGTCATGTAGTCGGAAACAATGATACTTCCCGTTGCAGTCCGTCCGACAGACTGAGCCCCCATGCCGAGCTGAAAACTCGCGCCACTTGTATCTGAAAACTGATAACCGGTAGAAAAATAGGCTGCCGACGGAAAGTTCACGTCAAGCTGCTGTGTATCAAGCGGCAGATTGAAATAATCATCATCATGGAGCATTTCTCCTTTATTCTGGCCAAGATGAAGGTCACATCCAAGCGTAAGCCAGTTACCCGCACTCAAAGCCGCAGGAACAGACAGAAAGGCTTTGCGCTCATAGCGGTCATATACCCAGTCTATATCATCATTTGTCTTGTAATATGATTCAGGATTAAATGACGGTTCTATGCCGAGTGAAAGTATACCCGAATCGAAAGACCAGTTTTGCTCCCTGAAATAGTCACGTATACGGCTCCATTGATTTTTCCCCGCAGGACTCAGTTTTTCATAATCAATTTCGTCGAAATATGTCTGAAGCTCCGCAATTGTCAGCGGCGCACAGTCTGCAAAATTCCTGATTCCGTTTTCCAGCGAAACAGCAGTAAGAGCATCATAAACCCAATGACCGGACGGTACGAGCTCCTGTTTTCCGCGGGGGGCGGCAACAGCAGAACCCAGACAGCAGAACATAACAAATACCATTGCTGCCGTATGTCTTCCCGTTCTTTTCTCCATATGAACTCCTGTATACTTGTGTACTAAAACGATCCGGTTCGTTACTCAGAAACTTTTACGGAATTAACCGCTTTCTGTAATTCCTCATCAGTCACAGGCTGCGGATAATGGGCAAGTACGGTCTTATAAAATTCAACACTGCGGAGGCCATGTGTCCTCATTGAAAAATTCTTTGAAATTTCATAGCTGCGCGAGCCGAATACCCTCTGTCTTTCAGGATTATCAATCAGTTCAAGGAGTTTCAGTTCCATTTCCTCATCCGTGTCAGCCATGTAACCGTTCTGCCCGTTATAAACAGTATCAAAAAAACTTTCATCTTTTCTGCAAACTACAGGAAGACGGGAAAGAAGCGCCTCAAGTACAGTCATAGAATGCATTTCCGACAGGGAAGCCGTAACGAATATATTTGCAATACCGTAATACATGCACAGGTTTTCCCAGTTCACGAAACCTGTAAAAATGATTTTGTCTTCCAGCCCCTCTTTCCTCGTTTTCTTTTCGAGCGAGTATATGGCCCCGCCACTTCCTGTAAACATCATTTTTACATCAGGTCTCTGCCTGATGATGCGGACACAGATATCAAACAATTCCTCAACACGTTTTTCCTCTACAACCCTGCCGACAAAAAGCAGCAGCTGATCCGTATCACGGATGCCCCAGCTTTTACGTATATTGGCTTTATCCTCTCCCGTACAGGTACGGGCCAGGAAAGCCTGAGTATCCACGGCATTCGGAATGACGGCAGAGGGAATGCCCGGCAGCATGAACGGTTCCTTGAAATAGTCACGCGCCTTATCCGACACATTGATGAACGCATAAAATTTTTTATAAATACGCCATACGATTTTCCGGATAAGCCGTAGTGGTATCAGCTTCCCGAAAGGAATATAGAATTTATAGAAATCTTCCCACATGGTATGCGTCGTAGCTATCACCGGAATATGAAGCGCCTTACCGGCTTCCTTCGCCGCATGGGCTATGTAAAATTCGGTATGCGAATGAATTATTTCTATATTATTTTTTTTGAGAAACTCAATGATCCTTTTTTTGTGCGGGAATCCGATATACTGGTCATCACCGATCGGCGACGGAATGGAATATACCCTCAAAACATCGGGATCTGGATCTTCTTCTTTTTCAGCATCACGGGAACCGACCGTAACGATAACAACATGATGTCCCATTTCCGTAAGTATTTTCCGGAGCTGAACAACAACAGTAACAATGCCACTTTTTGTAGGTAAATATGAATCCGAAAATAAAGCAATATTCATGATTTTTTTTACTATACAGTATTGTCTTACTTACCGCAAGCTGAAGACCGGGGAAGCAGTATTTTCAAGTAAGTCTTGCATTTTCCGCAGGGAATGTGTTATCGTAAGTCCGTATAATGACAACAAAGGAAAAAGAACTTCTGTACGATCTTCTCAAAACCGCCTCGGATTCCATATACGGCTATCCGTCCCCGTCTTTTTCTGCCGGGAAACCTTTATTCCGTGACGATGCAGCAGGCATACCGGATACCGGAGAAAAAGTACTGACAGAAACGGAAAATGGACGTATTACGATCGCTGATATTTCAGTAAAAATTTCAGAGTGCAGGCGGTGCCAGCTGTGCAAAACGCGTACACATGTTGTTCCGGGTGAAGGGATTATGCATCCCGCCGTTCTCGTAATCGGTGAAGGCCCCGGCGCAGAAGAGGATGCAACAGGACATCCTTTCGTCGGTCCGGCAGGACAGCTTCTCGATAAAATGCTGGCTGCGATCTCGCTGGACCGGCATACAAACTGTTTTATTGCCAATATAGTAAAATGCCGGCCGCCGGGAAACAGAACGCCCGAACCGGCAGAAGCGGAAGCCTGCCGTTCTTTCCTTGAAGCCCAGATCCATGCACTTAATCCTGCGATGATTCTTGCACTGGGACGTACCGCTGCACAGAATCTCCTGCATACGGCAACAGGAATAACGCAATTGCGCAGCCGGTTTCATACGTACGGAAACATACCGCTGCTTGTTACCTATCATCCGAGCGCACTGCTCCGTAATCCTGACTGGAAACGTCCGGCATGGGAGGACCTCAAGCTTTTCCGGAGTAAGCTTGAACAGGTGGTACCTGAGTATGCGGCATACACGGATAAAATCAGCCGGTAAATGAGCCGTTTTCAAAAGTCTGTTACTTTCGGAAACACCTCAATAAAGATGCTTTTCGTCCGGTTACTATAGGATCGCATATGCTGTATCTCGATATTGTTTTAAATGTACCCGTAAACCAGTCGTTTTCATATTCCTGTGCCGACACATCTGTTGCAATAGGAGAACGCGCAGAAGTCAGATTCGGAAACCGGCGGATGACAGGATTTATCACCGGCATCCATAAAGAATTACCTGCAAACTGTCCGGTCGAACCGGGGAAAATAAAAGCCGTCACGAAAATTCTTGACAGCGAACCCCTGTTCGGGGAAGAACTGCTGGAGCTTGCACGCTGGATGGCCCATTACTACCTTTGTACACCGGGAGAAGCAATCTCCGCTATGATTCCGTCCGGGAGAAGGGAAACGGATGCAGGCTGTTTTTCGTTTATTGAGGAAGACCCGGATACCGTGCCTAATATACTCTCAGACGAACAGAAAAATGCCGTTACAGGAATCACCAGTTCAAGAGGGCTTCATTATCTGTTCGGTACTACCGGCAGCGGTAAAACTGAAGTATTCCTGCAGGTATCAGAAAAGATAATGGCATCCGGGAAAGGCGTTATTTACCTGGTACCGGAGATAGGCCTTACCTCCCAGATTATCAAAGCGGTTGCCGAACGTTTTGGCAATACCGTTGCAGTCCTCCATTCAGAGCTGACACCGAGCCAGCGTCTGAGCGAATGGAGGCGTATTATACGAAAGGACGCCCGTATCGTCATAGGCGCACGCAGCGCTGTTTTCGCCCCGGTTCCGGATCTCGGGCTGATAATCATCGATGAAGAACATGACGGATCATATAAATCCGGAACCACACCGCGATACCATGCACGGCAGGTTGCGATGTACCGCTGCTCAAAACAGCAGATACCTCTCGTTATGGGAAGCGCTACACCTTCTGTTGAAGCATGGCATCTTATGCAGCAGGGAACCATTAAAAAGCATGTGTTAAACAGACGCCTGGCGGGCGGGGCTGTACCCGAAATAAAATGTATAGATCTGTCAAAAGCAAATATCCATGGAGAAGCGCTGTCAGCAGAGCTTGTACAGGAAATCCGTGCCACGCTGGCACGCAAACGTCAGACAATACTGTTTTTGAACAGACGCGGCTTTACCCATTTTTTCCGCTGTGCAACATGCGGGTATGAACTTATGTGTAAAAACTGTTCCGTACCACTTACCTACCATAAAAACGAAAACAGGCTCCGCTGTCACTACTGCGGCTGGTCTACGGAAGTTCCCGCAATATGTCCCCAGTGCGGTTCCGTCGACGTCGGCTATTCAGGTTTCGGCACGGAATTTATAGAAGCAGAAGTTTCTGCAAAATTTCCTGCAGCCAGAATAGTACGGATAGATACCGACAGTCTTACAAAAAAAGGTGAGCTCCAGGAAAAACTCGACGCGTTCAGACAGGGCAGTTATGATATCATGCTGGGAACACAGATGGTGGCCAAAGGGTTGAATTTTCCCAATTTGCAGCTCGTCGGCGTTATTCTTGCCGACACCGGTCTGCACATGCCTGATTTCAGGGCTGCGGAAAGAACGTTTTCCCTTATAACCCAGGTAGCAGGCCGTACCGGACGTTTTTTTCCTGACGGAAAAGTACTCGTACAAAGTTACAATCCCGGACGGGTACCGATAGCCTGTGCCTGCAGCGGACAAATTGAAGAATTTTATAAAAATGAATTGCAGCAGCGGGAAATGCTCCGCTTCCCGCCCTTCAGCAGACTTATACGGCTGGTATTCAGAGCCGCTTCGGCAGCAAAAGCAGAATCGGCAGCAGAAGAAGCAGCGGAAATACTCCTTGCTGCAGAACAGACATTACCGAAAGCAAAAAATCCTGCAGACGCTGCAGAAATAATGGGGCCTTCAGAATGCCCCCTTGAAAAGATTGTAATGAATTACCGCTGGCAGGTACTGCTGCGCGGAAAAAATATTACGATGCTGCAAAAGCTTTGCGCCCATCTGGTGAATGATTACAAACGACCGTCCGACGTCTATATTGAAATAGACGTAGACCCGGTAAACCTGTTATAAAAAGATAATTACATAAACCGTTCAGGAGTCATGTTCCTATGAACTGCAGATCAGGAAAAAAAATGAATAAAAAAATCGAATTGTATTCCGAGATGTATTACGATAACAAACGGCCCGACGATGCAGAGAAGTAAAATGCGCACTTTTATCAACACTGTTTTTCAGACAGTTTAAGGTGATCGAGCCGCTTCCCTGTTGTCCAGACTGACAGCCTGGAATAATTCATACGTTTTATCAGGAGTATGGCAGTCCGGACGCTGATTAAACCGTTCCGTGTTGAAGAGCCTGCAAGACAGAATGGCGTTGACCGATAAATGTGTTCCCTTTTTGGAGCAGTCAGTCAGCAGCGTGTGTTTATAAAGATTCGGTGCCTGAACAAAGTGTTCCTGTCAGGGACGCAGGCACTACATATAGTGTGCCTTTCTTTTTCCTTTTTATTTAAAAGTAAGCGTCAATTCCAGTACACCTGAAAGGAGGAAAGAAAAAAAATGATTACCGGAAATATTACTGGCCGGAAGAAAATAAAGAAAAATATGTAAAGGAAAGTGCCATAGAACTGCATCTGATACTGAAAGGGATAAACCTGTGGAAACAGTTCCCCGTGTATGAAAGACAGAGAATCAGATAAAAGAGTACTGTTTAAAGTTTTCAGGATCGGATATACTGGGACACATGACCAAAAACGCAGTATATCCGGACAGTGCACAACTATATATAGAGCGGCTGGAAAAACAGCTGGCAGGTAAAGACAGAATTATACAGAATCTGAAATCACAGAACTTTATGCTTACAGAGAAACTGAAGCTGGCATTATACCGGAAGTTCTGCAAAACGTCAGAGAAAGACAAAGGTCAGTTGTCACTGTTTGCAGCGGAATGTCTGAGCGATAACCCGGAAGAAGTAAAAAAAGAAGCGGAATATATGCGGACAGTTATCTGGATGAATACAGCGAATGGCTGCAGACAGACGGGTATGCAGGTTATGCGAAGGTAGAGGAGAGACTCCGGGGAGTACATCATGCATTGTGCCTTGCCTATGCCAGAAGTCGTTTTGTTGATGCACTCAAGGCAAATCCAAAGAACATATTTTTGTCGCAGGTACTTAAAATACTGGAAAAAGTATATGGAGTTGAGAAAGCACTGCGGAAACAGAACCTTGAAGCTGCAGTTTTCATAGAAAAACGAAAGAAATCGTGTTTACCTCTTTTCACTTCTCTGAAAGAGATGCTCGACCCGGCAGTGCAGGAACATCTGTACTCACCCGCCATCTGTAACGCCGTATCGTACATGAGAAATAACTGGGAAGGACTGATTGTATATCTGGAATGTGCAGACCTGACCCCGGATAACAATGAATGTGAGAATGCCATACGTCCGTTTGTTGCAGGACGGAAAAACTGGCTTTTTTCAGGCCGTTCAGAGGGAGCGCGCAGTTCCTGCGCACTTTTTTCTCTTATTGAAACGGCCCGATGCAACGGCTTGAAACCGTACCCGTATCTTCATTACATCTTTTCTACCATTCCTCGTATTTCTTCCCGCAATCAGTGGCTTTCCCTTCTCCCGTGGAATATTGATCTGTCTACCGTGCGTATTAATTGACGCGTACCCTATTCTTAAGTGTAATGATTAAGCCCCATAAGTGTAATGATTAAGCCCCATAAGTGTAATGATTGTGCCGCTTAAGTGTAATGATTAAGCCACTTAAGTGTAATGATTAAGCCACTTAAGTGTAATGATTGTATCCATTAAGTGTAATGATTAAGTCTCATAAGTGTAATGATTAAGTCTCATAAGTGTAATGATTAAGTCTCATAAGTGTAATGATTAAGTCCTGTCCCTGCGGCAATCAGGGCGGCCCGGACCGTCAAAACAGGTGTTCAGATATGTCTTCTGATACCGTCAAATTTCACTTTCCATAAAAAAAGGCCCTGTGCCGGTGCCGTAGGGCCTGCAGCCCTGCGGTCCTTTGCAGCAAGCACATCTGAAAAATATACGGCAGGTTTACCTTCCCGTTCAAAACTTATCAGAGAACCGGTTATCGCACGGACCATCTTCCACAGAAACGCATTCGCTTCTATCTCAAATACAAGAAGCTCCCCTTCCGGGAATGCCTGCTGCCGGTAAAAAAAAGCATTTTCCAGATACCGGAACGTAGATTTACTTTCATCCCCGGCAGCGGCGAATGAAGCACAGTCTATTTCTCCGCGCAGACATGATGCCATGTTATTCAGCACGTCGATATCCGGTTCATGGCGTATACACCACACGTACGGCATCATTGTAGCGGGCGGCACAGCCCCGCAGAATATAAAATAGCGGTACACGCGGCTGGTAGCATTAAAGCGGGAATTAAAATCAGGCGTAACTTCCTGTGCCGACATAATCCGGACATCATGCGGCAGCAGTGCGTTCAAAGCCATTACATAGTTCGCAGCCGGAATGGAATCGACTGGTGAAAAAAAATTAGCAGCCTGTCCTACAGCATGCACTCCGCTGTCCGTCCTTCCTGAACCATATAAAACAGTGTGTGCTTTATGTATTTTTTCAATAGCTTTTTCAAGTTCTGCCTGTACCGTACGGACAGAACCGGCCGAATGATCCTGCCTCTGCCATCCGCAGAAATCAGTTCCGTCATATGAAAGCGTCAGTAATATATTGCGCATACAGCTCATACCCCGGCTATGTGAATATCTTCACTTTTTTCAATCTCTTTTGACAGGTTATCATATAAGGCACGTGATTTTTCGAGAAGAGGTCCCGGTTTGTTTTTAGACGATTTCCCGAGACCGAATATTCTGGCTATTGCCGTCTTAAATTCATTCATTTTCTGCAGCCGCAGCGCAGGATCCTCACGCTGCCCGTACTTATATTCGAGCAGGCCGCACAGATAAATAACACCGTCCCACCCGTAATTCTTGTCAATATCAGGACCGGAATTACCAATCATGGAGCTTTTTTCTACCCGCTGCATTTCATTAATCACCGCCTGCTGATAAAAGAAAACAGCCTTACGGTAAAACACATCCGCCACATAGCGGAAGTTGTGTCCGGGACAGGTTACATCAAGATCACAGGAAAGCCAGGCGAGCCTCAAAGCTATAATCGCGCGTTTCATTGTGGGCAGGAAAGAAAGATCCATCCGCTCATAGGTAAGAAGTGCCAGATAGTACATGGCAGCTCCGTCATATAATGAACGTTCGCGCGTCAGATTGTAATAAGGGAATATCGTAGAAACAGCTTTTACACGCCTGTCCTCATCGTCACGGATCTTGCGGATGGACACGGAATCGTTTAATTCCCCAAAGTCCTCCCAGAAAAATGCAGCATTACAGTTCGGGCAGGCTCCCACCGAATAAATAAGCGGATAGATTTTTCCGAATTTAGAAGAAGGTTCATAAATACGGTGTAATTCATCCGTAAGGTCTCCCGCTATCATACGCCCGTTTCCACTCAGCATTTCTTCCCGTTCAAAACTTTTCCCGCAGACAGGACATGCACATTTATTTTTTGACCAGTATGATATTGCGATTTTTTTATTGTCCGTTACCTTTTTTACACCATGCAGCATACGTCAACCCCCGGTTTCTATCAGTACCACTGCTGTCGCATATTCTTTTTCATGACTCAGTGATATAAACATACGGCACGCACCGCATCTTTCTTCAAGCTGTCTGGCTGCCGTTTTCTGTACACGCAGCTCCGGTTTTCCGTTCGCTGTTTTTTCCACAAAAACGTCACGAAGATCAAATCCTGCAAACCCTGTCCCCAGTGCTTTTGCAAAGGCTTCCTTTGCTGCAAAACGGGCCGCATAATGCTGGCAGACTGCAGCCAAACGAGGCTCCTGTATAGCTGCTGCCGTTTCCCCGGGAAATCCGCCGGGACAGAACAGTTCCTGATCATTAAAAAAACGCCGGATCAAAGCGGGATTGGTAACCCATTTCCGGAAACGCCGGACATCGGTTATATCAGTGCCGACGCCGTAAATCATGGCTTCTGTCCGGGGGACGGTTCCTTCGGTTTCTGCACAATCTGAACTTTTACCGTTTCTGCACTTTTTTCAACCACCGTTACCGTCGAAGGAAGCAGATACGAAAGCGGCAGTTCATATTCGCCTGGTTGCGTAACGGAACTGCAGTCTGCCTGTACCGTATAGTTATCTACATTCAGACTTCCCAAATCAGACTGTATGCCGGACACTTTAAAGGAAACGACAGGAACGGTACCGGCAACCTGAAGATGATGCGGAAGATAGGTAAAATAAACCGGTATATCACTGTACGCCATTTCCTGCTGTACGGGCTTAACTTCAACGGATACGGAAACCGACGGTTTATCTTCTATATTAATAAGCGATGTATTTCTGACAAGTTTTGCCTGTTGTGAAAATGAAGCCGTATAATCCGAAAGATCGACTTTATCAGTTTGCAGTTCCTTGATCTGTCCGATTATGGATGCAGGTCCCGATATCCTTACTGTCTTCGGGAAAACAGATATATTACCGGTTTCATATCCGGGGGGCAGCGACCCTTCAAAAACCGGAGTAACTTTTACATTCGTAAAAACTTTTTCTTCAAGCGTAAGCGGTATCGTATCAGGGGTAACATGAACCTCAAGCGGTTCTATAAGCAGCAGATCAGAAGAAAAATCTATATTGACGGGAACCTTATATTCTCCCGGTTTTACGTAATTGCTTATATTCAATTCTGCCGTTATACCGTCCTCGGTAATTTTGGCAATATATTCAGGAGAAGTACGGACTGTAACACGCACGTGTTTCGGGTAACTGTTAACAGGCATCAGGAGGCCGTCGGAAGAAACGGTAAGCTTTACAGGTATAGCCTTTGTATTCATCTGTGAAACCTGATAAAAAAAATACAAAAGCAGGGCCATCACAAAACAGAGGATTTTTGCAGGCCAGTGCGCGAACAGCTTTTCAAAGATTTGCTTTGCTTTCATCTACTGTATCCTCTAATTTATATTCATCGGGTGAAAGTTCAAGAAGGTTCTCAAGACTTTTCGTAAGTTCGGGCATGGTCAAATCATAATGAAGGCGCGAATCATAGGCAAGACTGACGGCACCGGACTCTTCCGACACGACAAGAACAACTGCATCGGTTACTTCACTGATACCGAGAGCTGCACGGTGCCGTGTACCGAATGTTTTCTTTATATCATACTGTTCGCTGAGCGGCAGGAAACATCCGGCTGCAAGAATTTTCCCGCCCTGTATAATACAGGCACCGTCATGAAGCGTCGTATTAAAAGCAAAAATAGTAAGCAGAAGGCTCGAAGAAAGATCAGCATTAAGTTTCGTCCCTGTTTCTATGATATCATTCAGTTTCGTATGGCGCGCGAAAACGACAAGCATTCCCCGCCTCTGTTTCGACAGCATATCTGCGGCGATAAGAACAGCATCGACATACGTATGCTTCGAGCGGTTACCGAATGAGAACCATTCGGTCTGGCCTATTTTCAGGAATATCTTGCGGAGTTCCGGCTGGAAAACGATGGCAAAACTTATAAACAGACCGGGGGCGATAACATTCAATATCCACTGCAGCGTATGAAGCTGTAACATAAGAGCGACAGCATACGCCAGCGCAACAATAACGGCAGCCCTGATAATCTGTACACTGTTTGTTTTTATAAGGACGCCGTATGCTTTATACAGGAGGAACGAAAGAATACCTATATCGATCAGAGGCTGTATAAAATCATAGATTTTAATCAGACTGTCAAATACGCTCAATTTTTCTCCCCGTCAGGTAAAATATTTCATCACTTTCAGTGAATCCGAAGCAGCTGCGACATCATGTACGCGGATTATGCCGGCACCGGCAAGAATGGAAAATATATCGGCGGCAAGCGTTCCGTACAGTCTGTCAGGAATATCACGGCCTGTCATTTCACCCACACACTTTTTGCGTGAAAGTGCCATAAGCACAGGAAATTTTCCTCCGCACAGGGAGCCGCAGCGTCTGATCAGTTCTACGTTTGCCGGTAATTCTTTACCGAATCCTATTCCGGGATCGATAATGATTTTATCATCGCTGATACCGCATTCACCGGCGAATGTTATTCTTGCGCGCAGATATGCATCCACTTCGTCAAAAACATTCACATATTCCGTATTCCTCTGCATTATATCAGGGTTTCCGCGCTTATGCATCAGTATTACGGGAATTTTTACGGATGCAGCGAATTTTCCCAGTTCAGGATCATCTTCAAGAGCCGAAATATCATTCAGTATATCGGCACCTGCTTCATACGCTGCTTTCATTACCGCATACTTTCTGGTATCAACCGATATCGGACAATCCGAATACCGCCTGACAGCCTCTATAACGGGAACAATGCGTCTGATCTCTTCTTCAGCATCTACATACGCAGAGCCGGGGCGGCTTGATTCACCGCCGATATCCAGAATATCAGCCCCTTCACCGATAAGCCTGAACGCTTCCCCGGATCCTCCCCTGCTGCCTTTCCAGAATGAATCAGGCGTTGCGTTCACAATCCCCATAATAAATGCAGGCGATTCCGTCCGGATACTGCGTCCTGCAAGAGAAAGTGTCTGTTTTCCGTTCAATTTGAACCTGCTTTTTCAATATAGACGACATTCACCGTCTGACTGCCGCAGGCTTCTTCGTCCGGAGACAGAAGTTCTGCTGCAGCGTCAGCTATATCGGCAGACGACATTCCGGCATCTTCACAAATTTCCGTCCGTGTTCCCTGGGCAAAGAATCTGTCAGGAAAAGCTTTTACCGCCGTATTTGTAAAACCATGCTTTTTCAGTACATTCTCGAGAAATTCGCATATGCCGCCGCTTTTATAACCGTCTTCAACAAGAACTACAGCAGTATATGCTGCTGTTACGGAAACAAAGTAATCCTCATCTATGGGCTTTATAAACCTGAGCAGGTAAATATCTGCGCAGATATTCCGCATCAGGAGCGTACGTGCGGCGACAAGAACTTCACTGTACATGCCGCCGGTACAGACGAGCAGGACTTTTTCCGGAACAGGTACGTCCTCCGCAGGAGAAAGGGAAGCTGCAAATTCCGTACAGGATATAAGAATACCGCGTCCAGCCTTTACAGGTTCGGAAAAAGAAGGCAGTTCGGACGGGCAGGACATCTTCGGATAACGCAAAGCTACCGGCGTTTTCCTGTCAATCGCCCAGCCAAGACAGAGAGCAAGATCTGCTGCACTGGCCGGGCAAAGTATCGTCATATTCGGCACAGGCCGCAGCAAAGCGA
>DCFS01000291.1:17158-17493 GCA_002319875.1 Treponema sp. UBA1798
ACATTCTGAAGTGCGACATCATGTATGATCTGGTCTACAGCCCGCTGCATAAAGGTGGAATACAGACAGACGACAGGAACGAGTCCGCCGGCAGCGAGTCCTCCTGCAAATGTAACCGCGTGCTGTTCGGCAATTCCGACATCAAAAAAACGCGACGGATAATGCCTTGCAAAGGTATCAAGCCCCGTTCCCTTTGACATTGCAGCTGTAATCGCCGCAATATCGCTGCGTTCCCCGGCTATATGCATAAGCGCATTACTGAAGGATTCCGTAAAACTCAGCAGATCAAATTTCTCAACAGTTCCGTCACTGATACAAAAAGGACCTATTCCGTG
>DCFS01000291.1:17823-18784 GCA_002319875.1 Treponema sp. UBA1798
ACGACTTCAAGCTCGTTCATGTCATGGCCGTTGAGAGGACCGACATATTCAAAACCAAGGTCCACAAACAGGTTATTAGTCAGAAACAGGCCTTTAATACCGCGTTTGAGGCGGAAAATGGCTTTCCCGAGATGTTTATTAAAATAGGGAATTTTATCGACAATATGGTCGACCGTATACCTGAATTTCTGATACGGTGAAGACATTGTCAGCCGGCTCAGATACCGGGACAGAGATCCGGTATTCCGGCTTATCGACATCTGATTGTCATTGAGAATAACAATCAGGTTTTTTGAAATCTGGCCGGCGTGAGACAGGGCTTCGAACGCCATTCCGCCGGTAAGAGCTCCGTCGCCTATTATTGCGATAACTTTTCCGTTTTTATGTTGTATATCCCATGCAGTAAGAAGTCCTAACGCAGAAGAAATTGAAGTAGAAGAATGACCGCTGTCAAAAAAATCATGCGGACTTTCCCTGCGTTTTGAAAAACCTGAAATACCGCCATGCTGCCGGAGCGTGTTAAAGTTCCCATACCGGCCGGTAAGCAGCTTGTGCGCATAGCACTGGTGGCTCACATCCCAGACGAGCGCATCATTCGGACTGTCGAACACCCGGTGCAGCGCAATAGTCAGTTCCACTACTCCCAGATTACTGGCAAGATGTCCCCCGTTTTTCCCAACAACTTCAATAATTTCTTTACGTATTTCTCTGGCCAATATCGGTAACTGCTGTTTTGAAAGTTTTTTAACATCAGCAGGAGAATGAATACCGGAAAGGATCGTAAAAACCTCCAGCGATACATCTATGACAAATCTGTAAAGCGCATTTCAGAATCAGACTGAAACACCATTAAGGGTATCTCTAAAAATTCACTTTCAGTGACTTTCCAGAGAATGCCGCCCAGTTTTAAGTTGTGATTTTACAACGACTTAAAACATCGCACTTTCAGAGTTACCTCTAA
>DCFS01000291.1:19017-29481 GCA_002319875.1 Treponema sp. UBA1798
AACATCGCACTTTCAGAGTTACCTCTAAAACCTGAAGTTTTCAGAGGTTCCATTAAAAAAAAGACCGCGGTAGTTTTTCAACTTCGCGGTCTCGACTGGCATATGCAGCAGTTAAAAACTACTTATTCTTATGCCGATTTCTTCTAAGCATCTTCTTTCGCTTATGTGTCGCCATCTTCTGGCGCTTTCTTTTCTTTCCACAGGGCACGATGGCACTCCTTGTTCTTTTATAGAGACTTGTATATTATGGCTTCTTTCTTATCTTACGTCAAGTGTACAGCAGAATAAAAAGCCTTTATTTTATCTAACACCGTTTCCGAAAAATCAAGTCCTTCCGGCAGGGGACAGAAAGAAGCATCCGGAATGCCACGCATAGCGGTATACTGCTTTTTTGCGTAGCGGCGGCTGTCCTGTTTAATACGCTCTCTGACCCTGTCAAGCCGCATATCATGAAGGCAGGAAGAATCCACGCCTGAAGGAAACGTATCTGCAAACTCCCGGTACCCTATGGCTCTCATGCCGGGATCCGATGCCCTGTAACCGTCATGAAGCAACCGGTTATATTCTTCAATAAGCCCCTGCTCAAACATGGCATCCGTACGCTTATCAATTCTTTCGTACAGTTCCCTGCGGCTGCGACCCAGCACCAGTATACAGAACCTGTAGTTTTTCCTTAGTTCACGGGAAAGAGAAAACGAACTTAAAGGCCTTCCTGCTGAATGAAAAACTTCCAGCGCTCTGACAATCCTGTATGCGTCATTCGGGTGTATGTGTACCGCGCTTACAGGATCACACTGTAAAAGTTCCTTATACAGTATTCCGCTTCCTTCCAGTGCGGCCCGTTTTTCAAGCTGCCGCCGGATTACAGTGTCCCCCTGAGGCGTTTCCGGCAGCCCCGTAAGAAAGCAGCGTATATAGAAACCGGCTCCTCCCATTACGACGGGAAGTTTTCCCCGCCTCCAGATCTCCGTACAGCATGTATCTGCCATACGGACAAATGAAGAAACACTGAATTGTTCATCGGGGTTACAGATATCAATAAGATGATGCGGTATCTGATGCTGCAGTTCCGCGTCAGGTTTTGCGGTCCCGATATCCATACCACGGTACACCTGCATGGAATCCGCGTTTACTATCTCGGCCTTTCCTTTAAAAAAAAACGGACTGTTCTGTCCGAATAAAGAAAAGGACAAAACAGTCTTTCCGCTGGCTGTCGGTGCAAAAATAACCAGTACCGGTATTTTCGGCGTACCCGCAGATTCATTACTGCTGTTCAATACGATAGTTTACCTGTTTTGTAAAAACCTGACGGGCAGCAAGAGAAACAACTTTTCCGTCATTCTCATCGATAGTGGGATCTTTTATCCGTGACATCTGATACGCACGTCTGCTTGCTGCAACCGTTATTTCATATATATTATCAGAAAATCTTACGAGTTCTTCAATCGGGAAAATCATTATACTACCTCTGATTAAATAAGTATAGCGGTTTATATGCATCATGTCAAACGGATGTATAACAGCGCGGACTTCATACGGACTTCTGCAATCGCTCCATTTTATATAAAAACAAATTGTCAGAAACGGATATATGTCATATAATGGGAAAGACAGAAAAGAGTCCGGGACACATATAATTGTGTTCCGGTATGTTTAATCAGAAAATAACCGGATACGAGAATACCAGCATGGATGTTAAAATAATAAACCCGTTTCTCAGTGCAGCACTATCCGTTTTTGAGGATATGTTTTCCATAACCCCCACGAACAAAGAGCCGTATCTTATGAAAATAACCACCGGCCATCAATGGGAAATTTCCGGAATCATCGGTCTTACCGGTGATTATAACGGCATTGTTGCCTTCCGGCTGCATAAAGTCCTTGCGGAAAAAATGCTGGAATTATCGGATATCACAATTGACAATCCCGAAGAAAAAGAAAATCTTATATCCGGTCTTATCAGTGAATTCACGAATATCGTTGCAAGCCATGCAACGTCTGCAATAAAAGAAGTCAATATCGGTGTTTCTCCGCCGGTTGTAGTATCAGGACACAACCACACCATTTCCTGGCCGCATAATTACCCGGTCGTCGCAATTCCTTTCGTTACACAGTACGGACCGTTTGAAGTAGATGTATGCTTTAAATAACCGGTGATGTCACGAAATTATTTTGAAGAGGCATTGATAGTATCTGCCGCTCCGCTTGGAGAAAATAACAGAAACATCTGCTTTTTTACTGCTGAAGACGGTATATCATATGCAGTATTATACGGCGGACCGAAAAGCAAAATGCGCTCTCTTGTTTCTTCCTGGAACAGGGGTATGCTGTATCTCTATAAAGATGAAATCCGCAAATCAATAAAAATTACTGATTTTGATGTAAAAAATTTTCATACCACCTTTCGTGAAAGTCTTTTCAAGTCATGGGCAGCGTCACTTTCGGTTGAAATGCTCATAAAAACAAAATGTGCAGGTTGTTCAAAAGAAAGCTGGACGCTGTTAAACGGATTTCTCGATGGCCTTGATATATGCGGAGAACCTGCCGGCAGGCTTGGACTTATCCGTTATTTATGGCGTTATATAGGTCTGCTTGGTGTACGTCCGGACACGGAAACCTGCGTCCATTGCGGAGGGCCTCTTATTGCTGGAAATTCTGAGGATAATACGGTATCATACTCCGGACCGGAAAGCGCATTCAGCATAGCGGAAAATGGTTTTTTATGCGGCGATTGTGCACAACTGAATCCGGCAGGAATCATCCCGGTCAATGGCAGGGCAATCAGATATCTTTCAGCCACTGCCCGGCAGGAGCCCGGGATTGTACGTTCCATGCAAATCGATACGGTTTCCGTACATGAAATGAAACAGCTTGTATTTCTGCTGGCGGAAGCATCCGCATGTACAAAACTAAAATCACTGGAGTCCGGTATAGGAATATTATGAAACTTACATGTAAAATAAATCAAAAGAAAAACCCGGCAGGAAACAAAATCTGTGAGTAACTGGAATAAAAAAACAGTACCGAAGGAAGTGGTAAAAGCACTGAATAAAAAATTCGGCGTAGATATGCTGACTGCATCCATACTGATACGGCGCGGTATTACAGAGGGCAGTGATATACTTTATTTTCTGGAAGACGATCTGCGGTTTCAGCATAGCCCGTTTCTGTTCAATTCGATGGAAGATGCAGTTGACCGTATTCTCAGTGCCCGTGACGAAGGTGAAAAAGTTCTGATCTTCGGAGACAGGGACGTAGACGGAATTGCCAGCACTACGGTACTTTATGACTGCCTCAGGGACATGCACATTGAGGTAAGCTGGCGGCTTCCGACAGGTGATGACACCTACGGCCTTTCAACTGCCGTTATAGATCAGTTCGCCGAAACTAACGGAACGCTTATTATTACCGTAGACTGCGGCATATCGAATAATGTTGAAATCGCATATGCTGCAGAAAAATGTATCGATGTGATCGTCGTCGACCATCATAATCCGCCGGAAGAACTGCCTCAGCCGGCTATCATCGTAAATCCGAAAATGACTGATTCAGGGTATCCCTTCCCGGATATTTCCGGATGCGCCGTAGTTTACAAACTGGTGGAAGCGCTCCGCTTCAGCAAAACCGAATTATACAAACAGGATATCTGTCTGATGAATGTGCGTCCTGTTAACGATGCATATACGATTGAATGCATAAAAGTAAGAAATCTTGTAGAAAAAGCCCATTTTGAAGAAACTATCATACAGAATTCGATATCGATAACCCAGACAAGATTATTGCCGTTTTTGAACGGGCAGCAGATATTCGTGTGGGACAGCGGAATCATCAGAACACAGCTGGTCCGTATTTTCGGAAACAATGTTGAATTTAACATGATGGATGTCAGACCGGAAATAACGAAACTGATTCCTTCTGTTGAAGGAAAAAGTCTGCTTGCCCTGAAGGATATGTCCCGGATAGCCCGGTACACTGAAAAACCACCGACAGAACTGGAAGGTTTTTTCAATATTTTCGTTTCTTTTATACAGAAAAAAACTGCACAGGCGTTCCCTGCCGATGCAAAAGCAGAAGAAAAAGATCTTCAGCTTGTCATGCTGGCGGCAATTGCGGACATAATGCCTATCAAAAATGAAAACAGGATCTTTATCCGCCGGGGGCTTGCTTCAATAAATGCAGGATCCGTAAGACCCGGACTCATGGAACTGCTTTCAAGACTGGGGCTGCTGGGTAAACGGATAACATCTACCGTTATTTCATGGGAAGTTACCCCCGTACTGAATGCTGCAGGCAGACTCGGACATCCGGAACTGGCGATTCAAATGTTTATTGCAGAAAATGCGCAGGAAAGGGATAAACTTGCTGAAAAAATAATTGCTCTGAATTCTGAACGTAAACAGATTATGTCCGATACTATCGTTATTGCAGAACCGCAGGCAAAGGCAAGCCTTGAGGCGTACAGTGGAAATCTCTGTGTCGTTATCGACGGCCGGATTAACAGGGGCATTACAGGCATCCTTTCTTCACGGCTCGTCCAGATGTTTAATGTACCGGCGATAGTAGTCACTTTTCTGGATAATGATACTGCCGTAGGTTCAATGCGCAGTTGTAAAGGATACGACCTGACGGTTTTTCTCGGACAGTTCGGAGATCTGTTTATCAATCACGGCGGTCATACGTATGCCGGCGGGTTCAGTTTCAAAAAAGACCGCCTTAATGAATTTTCTTCACGGCTGGCCGAACTGGCACCTGCCATTGAGCTGGACAAAAATGATACCGGAATAACTGATATTGACGCGGAACTCCCTCCGCAGTATATGGTCCCGTCACTGCTTGATTTTGTCGATAAATTTGAACCCTTCGGTGCCGGAAACAGCCAGCTGGTATTTCTGTCAAAATCCTTAAAAGTGGCCGATGTACAAATCATCGGTAAAACGGACCGGCAGCATCTGAAAATTACATTTGACTGCGGAAAAATAAAATGGCCGGCCCTTCTCTGGGATGGTGCAGACCGTCTGCACCGCGATTTTGAAAACGGCGACAGGCTTGATGTCCTCTATCATGTCACCCGGAATACTTTTAATGGAATGGAAACGCCGCAGATGATTCTGACTGATTTACGGAAATCCGAATAGCCGGAAAAAATATTGTATATCTGTTACTTTCACAAGGAGGAGGATTTTTAAATATGAAGTTAAAAAAGTTATTCCTGTCTGTTTTATCACTTTTTCTCATTCTGACAGCTGTAAAGGCCAGAGAAGCGGTATATACGGGAGACAGGTATACGATATCCCTTATATATAATGACAGTGCTTTTCCCGGGGATGCTGTTTTTGTACGCATGCGGCTCAGTGCTCCAAAAGGATACAAGAAATCAAAAACGGCAGCAGTACTGGAACTCCGCAATAAAAAAAAGAAAATAGACAGTACCGATTTCTTTTCAATCAAAAACGGAATAAATGGCGTAGAACTGCTTGCAGGCATTCCTCTGTCTTCCTTACTTGAAGCCGAAGAGTACACGCTTGTAATTACTTATTCTTTTTCCGGCAGCAGTCCGATGGAATTTACACTTCCCTTTATTATAAAACCAAAAGAATTCATTCAAAAAACTATTCCCGTCGGTGATAAAACTGTTAACACAAAGAATGGCAGCAGTTCGTCCCGTATAGAGCAGGCAGAAAAGTTGTCTTCCATACTGCATACTGCAAACGCGGCAGACATTTTTCAGGCATCAAAATTTTCATCTCCGGTTACAGCCAGGCGCAGGATAGCAGAATTCGCAGAAAGAATACGTTATACCTATTCCGGCGGAGGTTCCTGCACAAAACTTCAGCAAGGTATAGATTACGCTATACCTGCAGGAACGACGGTTTCAGCCTGTGCTGACGGAAAAGTTGTTTTTGCAGAAAAACAGACTTCAACAGGTCTGAATGTGGTTATTGAACATCTTCCCGGGCTATTCAGTTTCTATTATCACCTGGATGCACTGAGTATAAAAGAAGGGCAAATCGTTAAGGAAGGCGATAAAATCGGACTTACCGAAGCCGGAGAAAGCGTTTTCAGTTCTGCCTTCCGATGGGAAATCTGTCTTAATACGGTACCGGTAAATCCAGATTTTTTTACACAGGATTTTGCATTTGATGATAAAAAAAAATAAACGGCATACCCTTCCGGCATTAAATCAAATCAACAGCCCAACGGGTATTAAACCCTCCGCACGAATCACCAATCCCGATGCAAGCGTCGGGATTGGAGTTCTCTAAAGGTATTGCAGTCGGGATTTAATACCGCTCATACGGCCCGGAGGCCGGGGTATTAAACCCTCCGCACGAATGAAAGAACGGGTAAAACGCCGTCAATCAGCAGCCAGAAAAAGCCTGCCGTCAAATCCCGTATAAACGGTATAATATGAACCGCTCACACATCCGGAAAGATCGATAGTCCGTAACGCGGTGAAATTCGTAAATATCCTTTTCGCCTGACCAAACGCATAACGTCCGAGTTTATATAAATTGCGCCGGTCAGAGGCAGTAACAGTGCCTCCGAACAGCAGGCATTCACCGTTCTCCATTACATAGGGTTCAAGTCTTGTACCATCCTGCTGCTGGCTGCCGTAAATCCGGTATGGAAACCATACCGTTTTTCCCGAAAAACCGGCACTTACAAAATCCATGGAAAGAGACGAACCTTTCCATGAACGCTCAATGACAGCAAAATCAGTACCATCCGTATCCAGAAAACTCAGCCGGGCGCTCACCGTATCGGAACCATCAACATCGCTCGATCCGTATATCAGAATATGCATAACAGGATATTGTTCCATATCGGGAAGCTGTCTGGCCGCCGGGAAACATTCCAGAAACTGCATCAGAAAAATGATACCGGTAATAACAAAAATGATAAGAAGTATATTTGAAACACATATAATAAAAGCGTCCCTGTTTCTGTTCATGTGAGGTCTTTAACCAGTACGAGGAATTCCGTTTCCGTAATAATTGATACTCCCAATTCCTCAGCTTTCCTGTTTTTCGTGGAACCGTTTGAAGCATCATTCGTTACAAGATAGGTAAGGTCCTTTGTCACCGATGATCTCACCATACCGCCCGACTGTTTCACCAGATCCTGCGCTTCCGCACGTTTCATCGTGGCAAGTTCTCCGGTAAAACAGAACGACTTCCCTTCAAGTTTTCCGGATGCGTTCCACTCCTCAAGCTGTATCGTTCCGGAAGAAACAAGGCGCTGCATTTCTTCCGCATTTTCCGCCAGACCTGCAACGGTACTTCGCGCCATTACTTCTGCAAAGCCGTATACAGAACAGATCTGTTCGACAGACGCGGACAGAAGTTTGTCGAGCGTATCAAGGCCGGCAGACACAAGTTTTTCAACGCTCGTCTCTCCGATACCTTCAATATCAAAACCGGCAATAAAAGCAGCAAGCGTTAATTTTGTATGCGACCGTATGGAGCGCAGAACCTTCTCCGCACCAAGTGATTTCTTTTCCGATGCAATGCTCTCACTGTTCAGGAAGAATGGTGTAAGTGATGCGATATCAAGACTATATAGATCGCTTATGGAACGGACCTTACCGCTTTCAAAAAGTGACCGGATCAGCGTATCGCCGAAA
Source organism: Treponema sp. UBA1798 (assembly GCA_002319875.1). Classification (GTDB taxonomy): domain Bacteria; phylum Spirochaetota; class Spirochaetia; order Treponematales; family Treponemataceae; genus Treponema_D. The sequence goes on from DCFS01000291.1 coordinate 26,642, forward strand.
TCACGTATATCAACGACGGAAATCCATTTCAAAAGCTGATGGAGTATACGCTTGGAACACGACCGGTTCGGACAGTACAGCCGGGATCCTTCATCAACAAGCGTCGTTCCGCATGTTTCACATGTGCCCGGATATAAGAGCTCAGAAGTATTTTCCGTTTCTCCGGGTACAACGCTTTCTATTTTAGGAATAATTTCTCCCCGCTTGACGACAACGACATGGCTTCCTATTTTTAATCCCAGTGCACGGATCGTATCGGGATTGGCAAGACTGGCCCGCTGGACTATCGTACCGGCAAGTTCCACAGGGTCAAAAACAGCCACCGGCGTATAGGTGGCACCCGATATGCTCCATTCCACATTCCGGATAACGCTGACGGCTTCTTCAAGACTGAATTTGAATGCGATCTGACGGTCAGGCCGGGCGCGCTCAGCATCTTTCCTGTCGATGGTACGTTCCTTTACAACTAGTCCGTCGATATCATAATCGATCGTTTTCCGTATTTCCATAACACGTGCACGATATGCAATAACATCCTGTATGGTCCGGCATATCTTCAGAGGTACCGTAGTAAAACCGAAGGCTGAAAGCCACTGAAGTTTTTCCTCTTCATCGTTAAACGGCTGAGGTTCATATTCCGAAAGAGCATCATAGGTAATGAGTGTAAGATTTTCACTGCCGCTTCCGTCTTTCCGTTTCATTAACCCGTTTGCAGCGTTACGGCAGTTAGCCTTATCTGCAAAAAGCATATCATGAACTTTATGGGTCATAATCACTTCACCGCGGATGCCCCCTGTAAAATCTACGCGTCCGCCATCTTTCAGCAGCAGCGGCTGCACACCATGCATCTTTTTCGCGTTCGGTGTAATATCATCTCCGATACTGCCGTCTCCTCTCGTAACGGCCCGGACGAGTGCTCCGTTACGGTACTGCAGTTCAAGAGATGCCCCGTCGAGTTTATATTCAACGAGATATTCATCATAGACATGCTTTTTTGCCCACAAAAGGAACTCTTCAGGTGTTGCAGCTTTTTCCTGACTGCCCATAGGCATAATATGGCGGATTTTTGCAAAACTGCCGGAATCCTGACCTATCTTCTGCAGCACGGGATCAGACGGATCAAGCGACTTCAGTTCATCCCACAGAGAATCAAATTCCGCATCACTTATTTCGGCTTCCCCGTCATAATATGACTTTTGATACTTCTGAATACGCTCCTCAAGTGTACGTATCCGGCGCAGTTTTTCACCGGCTGCGCCGTCAGTTTTACTATCAGATAATCCGCTCATATGCATTATCCTGTCTTATAAAATACAATTCACTGATACTGTGCTCTGCAGCTATGCCCTTTGCTTCAAATTTTGTCTGCGGCCGCCACTTCTGATGTTCTGCAAAACCGCGATAACGGTTTTGCAGACCCGGCGTATCAGCCAGCTCCTGAAGGGCATACTCCGCATATTCCTGCCAGTCGGTTACCATATAGATATATCCTTCCGGAATAAGTTTCCGGGAAAGCAGATCGGTGTGGGGCCGCTGTACCAGCCTGCGTTTATGATGTTTTTTCTTGGGCCACGGATCCGGGAAAAATATATGGAAAGCCCTGACTGATGAATCCGGCACCATATTTTCAAGAACTTCAAGTGCGTCGTACGGAACGATATACAGATTGCGCAGTTTTCGTCTGTTTATTTCACCAAGCAGCCGTCCTACACCGGGTTTATGCACTTCGATACCAAGATAATTACTACCGGGATTTGCTTCTGCGATTTCTGCAGTAGCAGTTCCCATACCGAAGCCGATTTCAATGGTAACCGGATTGCTGTTACCGAAAACTTTTGAAAAATCAAGTTTATCCGTGCAGAACGGAATGCACCATATCCGGGAAAACTCATTATAATCACGTTCCTGCGCAGCTGTCATCCGGCCGACCCTCAGCACGTATGTCCGTATGGTCCGTCTGAAAAAATTTCCATTAGTTTCTGCATTATTCTCCTGCAGAACTGCCTCTTCCTGTATTTTCAACTCCTAACCCCGTAAATAAATTTTCACTATTTGAATAGTTCCCAAAAAGGTGCAGTCCTTTGAAGCTTTTTCCTCTGCAGGTGCATCCGGCCAGGTTACCGCTATTTTATCACCGGATCCTTTAGTACAGGAGGCATCAGGCAGACGACAGCACCCTTCAAAGAGGACAGGCAGATACGCATTCTGACCGCCTCCGTATACGCTTTCCAGATATCCTCATCGGTATCCCAGTTTTTTTTCCTGTCTCCATAATACAACAGCTTCGAATTTTCTGCATATAAAGCCAGAGTTTCAGTTTTCATTTCTCCCAGAATACTGACAACATCACCGGCTTTTGCATGCACCAGTTTCTCCGGATAGGAAACTGAAAAAGTACCGGCCGCTTCATGATCGGCACGGTCTGTATATGTAACGGTATAAGTTCCCCGCGGAATCTCTTCACCCTGACGCGGGTAAAGACAGGAACTGCCTGCCCATTGTCCTCTGGCAGACGATACAAGAACCGGCGTTTCAATAAACCATTCATAACCATTCTCCGGATATACGATTTTTATATTTCCTGCCCGCTGTAATTCCTTATCAGGTTCCACGAAAACGGAAAACCGGAGTACCGGTTCCGTTCTGTCATCGGCAAAATCAAATATGACTGATACATCGGTCGAAAGAATCTCCGGCTCCGTATCCGAACAGGAAAGAGAAATCAACAGAAACAGCGACATGCACAGAAAAAAAATACCGGTATTCTTCAGTGACTGAAATTCTCTCATATTAAATATATAATGATAAGGTGAGATATTTTCAAAAGTAACAGACTCTTG
>DCFS01000146.1 GCA_002319875.1 Treponema sp. UBA1798
GGAGTATAGAAGCGCAGTACTTCTTCCGAGACTAGAACAGGTTTACCGACAATTTTCGTAAAGGATTCTATAGAGGTGAGCATTTCTACATCAGAAGAAACTGCGAGTACGGTCATACGTGAGTCCATACCGACAGCTCCGATAACAACGTTTCCGTGATGTATTCCTATTCCGATATATACGGCTGGTTTTCCTTCTGAGGCTAGTTCAACGCGCAGTTTTGCGAGTTCCTCCTGCATTTCTTCGGCACAGGCAAAGACATCTTTGCTGCTGTCAGGAAAAAGAGCTACGATACCATCCCCCATATAATTTTCGATAAAACCTCCGTATTTCCGGATAACGGGTGATATGCACTTCAGATATCGGTTCAGAAACCGGAACGTCTGTTCTGCGGTAAGAGATTCGGATATACCGGTAAAATTGCGTATATCGGCTGCAAGCAGCGTAAGCTCTTTTACGGTATAGGTTCCCGGCTTTATTTCCTGTATATCATTGTGTTCGAGAATATTCAGTACCGGCTGTGGAACGAAACGGTGATAGGATGCATTTATTACTTTAAGTTTTTCCGCTAGAGCATCTATATCCTGTGCCATTTGTTCCTGCTGAATTGCCGCTATTGCGGACTGTATTATGACTATAACGACAAAAGAACAGGAAAGCATGTTTGTACCTGAAAGAAATACAGGTATGAGTCTGTCTGAAGCAATATCATGGAGAGCAGCAATAATCATTACAACAATACTAATAAGATTTAAGACACTGACAGCTCGTCCCATTTGTCCTGAGTGTCTGAGTATAAATGCGATTGTGTATGCAGTACAGAGAATAAGGTATAGCTGATGGAGATACAGCAGATGGTTGGTAACCGCGGCCGGTAGCAGCAGACAGGTAAACAGACTGACTATACCGGTGAATATAAAAACAGTAGTAATTGATCCGGAACGATACCCTCTGAGTAAAGAATTATAATAAAGGACAAGAGATAGAGGGACAGCCGATAATGCAAGGTATTCAAGCTTGAGTTCCTGATCATAAAGAAAATCGGGGAAAAAAATACCCGGTATGGAAAAACCTGCAGTAATGTTTCTGAGAAACAACGAAAAGCAGAAACATGCCAGGTAGAGATTGGATTTATTTCCGTTCATCAGTAAAAAGGTAAGAATATTATATACGACTATAATAAAGATCATTCCGCTTGTGAACATTTTGGCATTCAATGCTGTGTTATACCAGTGCAGAAAGTATGGTTGTTCTGCTATCCGGAGTTTACCCCAGAGTCCTCCTGCGCGGTAGGCATCATTTGAATTGTGAAAAACAAGATCTGCATTACCCTGTATATCGGAATAGAAAAGCACCGGTTTCATGGTATATCCGGCTACCGTTTCTGTATAAATTTCGGAGGCTTTACCTGCTGAAAGTATCAGTCTGGTATTACAATACAAATTACCTGCTGTGCCGATCCGGTCATACAAAAATATTCCATAAACCGTTTCCGGTTTCAGATTCTTTATGCAGAGGTGCCAGGTTGCAGAGCCTTTGCCTTTTGCAACATTATGATCAGAAACGAGATTATTCCATATAGCAGGGAGTGTTACTGTTTCATCACATACAGGAGCTGTGCGTACCGGATAAAAATTACCGGAAGGAACGAAACGGTTCCAGAAAAATTCCCAGCTTTGATTTATATCTACGAAATGGGATTCAGGAGTCAGCCTGTTATTGATACTTATAACACCGGGAGAAATTACGGTGACAGCCGGTTTGACATGGGCACAAGCCGAAAAGAGGATTATTATTGAACTGCAGAAAAGCGAATATCTTTTCTTTTTCATTAATTCCATTTATATCTTCGGCAACAGTAGTATCACGTTTAATCAAACAATAGTACCATAAAAAACGTGAAATTGACAGGCGTAACTGAGGTAAAAAGCAGATTCTCTTGTACTTGGTATTTTTTCTACCGATTATTATAGTACAGGGGAAAAATGCGAGTCGAAAATAGAGAACCGTATGATATGATAATAATCGGTAGCGGAGTTATCGGAAGTGCCATCGCAAGGGAACTGTCACGGTATAAACTTAATATAGGCGTGCTTGAAAAAAATCTTGATGTATGTAATGAAACAAGCGGTCGGAATTCAGGTGTTGTTCATGGCGGATTTGCCTATGATACCGGTACTCATAAGGCAAAGTTGTGTGTCGAAGGTAATCGCCTTATGGATGAGCTGGCCGATGAACTTGGTTTTACGTTTATACGCTGTGGAAAAGTTCTGGTAGGGAATACTCCTGAAGAGCGAAATTCCCTTGAAGCTACAATGGAACAGGGGAGACGTAATGGTGTTACGGGACTTTCAATTATAAATGAAGATGAACTTCATCATCGCGTTCCGAGAGCTTCAGGAAAATTTGCCATGTTTTCTCAAACCTCCGGTATCGTTGATCCGTTTATGTATACTATAGCGCTGGCGGAAAATGCTGCGGTAAATGGGGTTCATTATTTTTTTGATACTGAAGTTTCTGCGATCTCTCGGGATTGTGGGAAAAAATGGCAGCTTTTGACGAATAAGGGAATTTTTACCGCAAAATGGATAATCAACGCTGCGGGACTCAATTGCGGAAAAATATCAGATATGCTTGGTATTAAAGGTTATAGAATTACGGGATCTAAAGGAGACTATATCGTTCTGGATAAAAGAACAGGGCCGCTGCTGCCTATGCCGGTATATCCTGTACCCTCGAATACTTATATGGGAATCCATGTAACCAATACGACGGACGGTAATGTTATAATAGGACCGAATGCCGATTCTGTTACTGATTTCGGTTATTACGGTGTTCTGCAGAAAAATCTTGACTATCTTGTTGAAAGTGCCTCCCGGATTTGGCCGTGTATAAAGCAGTCTGATTTTATTCGGAATTATTCCGGTATTTTGCCGAAACTGGTAGATGAAAATGGCCGGATACAAGATTTTAAAATAGAAATGCGATCCGATATTGCTCCTGATGCGGTAAACCTGGTAGGAATAGAATCGCCAGGTCTTACGGCAGCAGTACCTGTAGCCCGTATGGTTGTGGCCATGCTGCAGGAACATATACGGATGGAGCGGAATCCTTTGTTCAATCCGCGCAGGGAAAGAATTGTGCGTTTTGCCGTTCAGAGCGATGAAAAAAAAGATGCTCTGATAAAAAGTGATCCCGGTTATGGTGATATGATCTGCAGATGTGAAAAGGTGACAAAAGCAGAAATACTCAGGGCTATTCACAATCCTTTAGGTGTACATACCGTTACCGGTATCAAATACCGTACCCGGGCTATGATGGGACGCTGTCAGGGAGGGTATTGCCAGATGCGGATTGCCTGTCTTATGGAGCGGGAACTTGCTATAAAACCGGAAGATATACTTTATGAACGGCAGGGATCATATATGTTTACGGGTAGCATGCGGTGAGGTAATATATGCAAGAGAAAGATGTAGTCATTATAGGCGGTGGTCCTGCGGGCTTAGCGGCTGCTGTTGCTTTATATAACAGAAATATAAAAAATATCCTTGTTCTGGAAAGAAATATGAATCTTGGTGGTATTCTGCGGCAGTACAGTCATTCAGAATTCGGATCAGGAGGATCCTGTATATCACTTCCCTGTTCTGAATATGCACAGAAATTCAGCTCTCAGGTACAACATCTTGGCATTCCATATAAGACAAACGCCGTTGTACTCAGGGTTTCACCGGAACATACTGTTACCGTAAGTACACCGGCAGGACTTGAGATTATACGGTCTAAGGCGGTTGTATTTGCAATGGGCTGCAGGGAACAGACACATGGTATTTTGCAAATTCCGGGCGAACGCCCGAGCGGCATATATACAGCAGGTGCTGCCCAGGCATATATGAATTTTTATAACCGGAATATAGGCAGAGAAGTTGTTATTTTCGGATCTGGAGACATAGGTCTGATTCTTGCCAGGCAGCTTACATGGGCAGGTGTTCATGTACAGGCAGTCTATGAAAGACAAAGCGTTCCTTCTGGCTTGACGTGTAATATCCGGCAGTGTCTTGACGATTATCAAATACCTCTGTTTTTAAATCATACGGTTACAGATATCCGTGGGAAAGCCCGTCTTGAGGGGGTGTCTGCCCAGCAGGTCGACCAGCAGTTAAAACCTGTCCCCGGAACGAAAAAGACACATACATGTGATACGCTTATTCTTAATACTGGTTTCATTCCTGAAAACGAATTGGCACTTGATGCAGGAATTGAACTTGATCCCCGCACCGGAGGAGCTGTTGTGGATGATTTTTTTCAGACGAATGAAAAAGGTTTTTTTGCCGCAGGGAATGCGCTTTATGTTCATGATCTGCTAGACGACGTTTCAACAGAAGCCGGAGATATTGCCGACTCTGTCGCTGCTTATGTGACAGATGGGAGACTACCCGAGAGCAGAATATCCGTTTTTTGTGATAAGAGTATATGCACTGCAGTACCACAGAAAATAAGTGGTATGAAGGACGTCGTATTATCAGTACGTGTCAACAATCTGTTTGAAAGTACCGCGGTAAGAATTGTTCAGAATGAAAAAGTGATTGCACAAAAAAAAATGAAAAAAACAGCTCCTGCAAAAATGCTGCGTATGCGGATAAAGATATCTGAGCTGGATAGTTACAGTGATATTAAAATCTGTGCAGTATAAAAGCCAGTTACGTATGCTGTCAGATTTTAATATCATCGTCCGTATCTTTGTTAATTTCATAAGAAAACTTGACAAAATAAAATTTATCTTAATATACTTATTCAGAGATAAGTATGTGAGCTACTTTCGGAATCTGCGCAGTTCTTGAAAACGCCTCATGCAGTTTTTTTTATGCGGGACTTCTGGATGAAAAAAAAATTGTTTGTTCTGATGAGCTGTATATTGTTTCTTCTTCGGGTATTTGCGGCAGGAGATGAATTTCCCGTTTTAAAGCAGTACCAGAATTTTTCCTGGAAAACGGTCACCAACGCACGAAAATATAAAATAACAGTTCAGAAAAGAAATCCAGCCGGGCAGTGGACCGATGCCGGAACGCAACAAACTGCAGCTACCCATACAGAGTTGTTACTGTCATCCGGTGAATATCAGGTCAAAATAAGCGCATTTAATGTCCTTGGTAAGGAGGCTTCAACTTCCCCGTGGGTTTCATTTGTTATTCTTGATGAAACAGATCCGTATCTGTTTGATTCTGTTTTTGAGTCGGATCAGATATACCATACGAAAATTCTCCGGTTGCCGTTTCCGGATTCCTCAACGCTTTTATTACCGGATACTGCAATAAAAGGAAAACTGTCTTCAGGCGGGGAAACTCCGGATCCTGTTAATTCAATAAGATTGAAAGGTAAAAACATATATTTCTCTGATACACGATTTGTACTTGTGCCGGCAGATGCAGGTCCTGCCGGATCTCTGCGTTTCCCGTCGTATGTTTCCGCAAGAAAAGAAGTTCCTCTCGTTATTGTACGGCGGGACCGTGAAAATGATACTGTTATCGTATCATATGATGCAGCGGCCATTTATTCAGGTTATTACAATCTGGAGGTCAGAAATCCAGGAGATAAAAAAATGTCGCTGCCGCTGCTGGTATTGGCCGGACGTCTGCCTTCATTTGCGGAAGATTCTTTTGAATATGACAGACGCTATAAAGTACAGACGGTTACGGTAGAGCGTAAGGAAGGTTCATTTTTTTCTTTGCAGGGAAAGAATTTTCAATATGACACAAAATTTTTCCTTATACCTTCTCAGGGGATACCATATCCTTTTGCGTCGTCAAAAGCGAGACATCTTATATCTCTTGCCGTAAATCACTATAGCGATGTCGATCCGGATAAAGGAGTTCAGAAACTGGAACTTTCCTTTGATTATCAGGAGATAGAAACCGGGTATTATCAGCTTGTCGCTGCGACAGCGGATATGAAACCTGTTGTCATGCAACTGCTTGTAGCGGTGGAGAACTCTGCTGCAATTAAACCCGAAATAGAAAAGATAAAAACAAAATATAACAAAAGGACACGAACAATAGTATTTACGGCTAGGGGAACGAAGCTGAATAAAATCGATGGGGTAACCATTGTTTCTTCCTTCCCTAAGGGGTATGGGAAGGACAACAGGCGCATTCCGTTGAAAATAATAAATACCGATCAAAAAGGAAAATCTCTGACATTTTCATTGCCGGCTGTTGATATTATAGCAGGAACATATGCCATATTTCTTGAAGCAGGAGGAGACTCCATAATACAATATATTACCCTTAACAGGAGTTTTTCGGCAGATTTATGTACTCTGACGGCCGCAGAAAGTGAAGAACTGTTTTTAAGACCGGTAGAACTTTCTGCCTCTGAAATACCTGAAGTATCCACTGTTCCGTTATTTACAGAACAGGCTTTATCTATGCTTAATTCTGACTGGTTTTTTTCACATACTGCAGACAATGGAAAAATTATACCTGATCATCTTGTTATATATCCCGTAAATATGATGGAAAGCCGCGTGGACAGTACCATAAGTAGTGAAAACGTTGGTATTCTTCGTTCTGGAAATACGATCCGTTTCAAGGTGTGCGACACAAGTTATCCGGGATACTGGGAATTATACCTGCTTCTAAAAAATAATAAGAATGAAGACTGTACGCTGAAATTTGATCTTGGCATGAGCAGATACCGGCGGAAGCGGAACGGATACTATCTGTATGATATTCCCTATACAGCTTTTAGTCATGTTAATTTTACTCCACGGGTCAAGCCTTTTACATCTTCGGCGATTACTGCCATTTCGTTCAGAAATACCGGCTGGTCGTCTTATTATCAGCAAAAAGCCAGCTTAAAACCGTCAAATATGTACCTCGATATATATGATGCTGTCGTATACACAAAAACTGTTCTTAAACAGGGAGAAGAAATGACTGCTGACGGAAAAATTGTAAAACCTATAGATCCTGTCGTTCTTCCTTATGCAGGTTTCCGGATAACAGGAACAGATCCGCAGATAAAATATTCAGAGGGAGGAGGCATATTAAAAAATCTGACATATGGTCTTGATCTGCATCTGTTTGACTGGAGATGGTTTGCTATAGACTGCTCAGCGTACTGGAACTGTTATACAAAGCGCTGGGGATCCGATGTTTTGGTGCGCTTTGCAATACCAAATAAATATTTGCAGCCATATGCAGGTACCGGTGCAGGTATAACATTTAAGGGCGGTTCGAAAGATGAACTGTATATTCCAATGTTTACCGGTATAACACTGTTCAGATTCCTTGATCTGAGGTATACAACCGCTCTGCGAAATCCTGATACATTTGCTTCTGACAGCGTAGAAAAGCGAATGTCCAATCCGAAATATTTTGAAGATTCGTTAAGTATCGCAGTCTTGTTCAGACTTCGCAAGCCGATAAGAATTCCGGTACAATTGCAGGATGTGAATAAATGAAAAAAAAGGTTCTGTTCTTTTTTTGGATCCCGGTATTCTGTTTAGTGTCATGCAGGAAACTCTTGAACGACGCGTTCGACCTTGGTGAAGAAGAGGGAACAAACGGTTCGATAACCTGGAAATATGATGTACCGGAGGAGCGTATAATTGTGTCAGGAAACTGTGATTCATCGAAACCGTTTGTTGCGGCTTCTCTGACTGGGATTCATGCGGACAGAATCAGAATTATTGAGATTGGATGGGGCTCCGGGACTTTTACGCTGGGGGATTATGCATTCTGTGCTTTCAATAACCTGAAAAAAGTGACGATAGGAAGCAATGTAATAACAGCCGGAAAGTGTCTCTTTGACGGGCTTGAGCTTGACGAACTGAATATATGCGCTGATACATCCGGCTGGAACGAACACTGGTCTGACGGCTGCAACAGGATATCATCGGATTCAACAACCTGGAAATGGGTTATCACTGGTGACACCCTGTACTTTACCGGAACGGGTGAGATATATAAATATGGTTCTTCCTGGTCATCTCTGTATTTCACCAAAGTGGTTGTTGGCGGCGGTATAACGGGTATCAGATCTTATACGTTTGAAAATTGTACGAGTATGACAACTATTGAACTGCCTGCTACAGTTATCAGTATCGGTTATAGCGCTTTTAGCAATTGTACTAATCTTACCGTCATCGGGATTCCTTCCAGTATTACCGCTATCAGTTCCTATGCTTTTAACGGCTGGACGTCAGCACAGACGATTACGCTTGGCTGGACATCTTCCGATACAACGGTACGGTCGCTTGATGGATTGTCCCGTTATTCTACGGCTGCTACGATTAAATATAGTGACGGAACGATATACAGTAACTAGGTAAATACTGGATAAAGTGCGATTCGTTGATCAGTATTTCTTTAGTCCTGCAAGTATGACGATATAAAAATGGAGCGGATATGAAACAGAAAGTAAGATTTCCGATCAGTTTTAAACTTGCACTGATTTTTTCGACGTTGGTTTTACTTGTTCTTGGTGCATCTACATATATGGTTTCGACGCTGGTACGTGGCGATGAACGTATCAAGGCAGAAGAAAATAACCATACAATCAACGGCCGTACTGCAGAAAGCGTTCAGTCGCTGATTCTGTTCGTACAGAACGATGCTGTCGGATTTTTGAATACGCTGCAGCTTCTCGTATCGGATGAGCGGCAATCTGCGGAGGAAACTCTTTTCGATGATTTTTGTGTACGTACCAGGGAAATTATGTTCCTTACGGGACCTGGATTTACACTTCACTGCAGTTCCTCACTTACGGATCTGCATCCTGACGCGGCATATACCATATCTGCCTGGCTTGACTCACAGAATATGTTATGTAAAGCTGTTGCGGAAGGCGTTCCTGAAATAGTGAATATATCTTCTCTCTTTAAAAAACCTGCATTATGTATTCTGTTTCCATATAAAGCTGCTGCGGGTTGGGCTGCCGTTGGATTTTCTGCGGACAGGCTTTTGGAACTGCTGAGTACCGGTTCCTATAATACGTCATTTGTAATTAACCGGAATGGTGATGTTTTAATCAATCCGGATTATACGAAAACAATTGCAGGCGGCTCGCTTGCTTCTCTGCCTGCCGTACAGTCGATGAAACTTTCTTCCATAGATAATGGGCAAAGCATTGGTTCTGATGAATCGGGAGTACGCAGCTTTTTTGCATTTCACCGTATAGCCGGAGGAATGTACGTCGTCACATCGGAAGCTCAGACAGTAGTTTTTGAAGCCATTGACCGTACGACTTATCGCATAATTCTTTTTTCTCTTGCCGTTCTTTTCCTTTCGGTCCTTGTCATAAGGTTGTTCAGCAGGGGTATTACACAGCCGATCCGGATGCTCGTTGATGCTTCCCATCAGATAGAGGAAGGCATATTCACACTCGATATAAAAGCAAAAACTCGTGATGAACTCGGTTTGCTTACTGTCAGTTTCGTTCAGATGGGGAGGGGGCTTGCCGAACGTGAGCGGCTGAAAATAATGTTCAGTAAATTTACAAACAAGACTATTGCAGAACGGGCGATCCGCGGAGAACTTGAGTTGGGGGGGACAACTAAAACGGCAACAATATTTTTTTCTGATATTCGTTCATTTACTGCAATGTCAGAAAAACTTCAGCCGCAGGAAGTCGTTGCTTTCCTAAATGACTATATGACCCGAATGGTTGCCTGTGTAAACAGAACCGGTGGGGTTGTAGATAAATATATGGGGGATTCAATTATGGCTGTATGGGGGACACCGGAATCTGCCGGTAGTCCCGAAGCGGATGCATGGAACAGCGTCAAAACCGCACTTATGATGCGTACTGCGCTGTATGAGTTCAACAAAAATCGTGGTAGTGAAAAAAATCCGGTAATCAGGATAGGTTGCGGTATTAATACCGGTTCTATTGTCGCCGGGCAGATCGGCTCGGCAGACCGCATGGAATATACCGTAATCGGAGATGCCGTAAATTTTGCAAGCCGGACTGAATCGCTGAACAAACTGTTTGCGACAGATATTCTTATCACCGAGAATACATGGAAACTGGTTAAAAATCGTATTATTGCAACAGAGATGCCTTCTGTCAGGGTAAAGGGAAAATCCGGACCGGTAAGGATATTTGCTGTTATCAATGCAGCTAATGTGAAAGGACCAAAGACTCTTGCTGAACTGCGGCAGCTGCTGCATGTTTCTGCTCCAGATCTGACAAAGGTGGATACGAATGAAGAAGAAAAAAAATATAGTATCAGTGTCTGACGCTGTGATTGTATTCGTATGTCTGTCGGGTATATTTGTTTCTTGTTTTCTGTTCTGGAAGGACTGGAATATTTCATTTGCCAAGTTGAATGAAAAACCGATAGCATTTATTTATTTTAAACATAATACCGCGCAACGACGTCTGATAAACCGTAATCTGTGGGAGCAGCTCAGGCAGGCTTCTCCGCTCTATGATGGTGACCGCATACGGACTGCAGAGATGTCAGAAGCTGTTACTGTATTCAATGATGGCAACCGTATAGACCTTCATGAAAATACGCTGATACAGATTTATAATAAAAAGACTGATAATTCCATTACTTTTGTTAACGGTACTATTTCTGTTTTATCTTCGGGGAAAAAGGACGGTTTTAAAGTCTATACCGGCAGCATGGCTCTCAGTTTTAAGCCGGGAACGTCGGCTGCAATCAGTATGCCGGAAGAAAAAGCGGGTAAAACTGTCGTTGCAGTTACTGCCGGCAGTGTTGAAATCAGCCGCAATCAGAAAACCGAAGGCAGGCAACACGAAAAAAATGCATCCGCTGATAAGTCTATACAGCCTGCAACCGATGTGCAAACGGTTTCCAAGGGGGACATCTATCTGTTTGATATGCAGGCCGATGAAATAAAAGGTAATAAAGCGGCTGTATCCGGTAACCCGCCAAAGGTCTCAGCATTCGGGGTGCCATCTGTTTTATCCGATACTGTTTTGTATAGTGCAGTACCTGCAGAGGTATCCGTATTTATTCCGGGTACTTCATATACGGTTACTTCCATGGATAGGGAGTCAATGGTTGTGCCATTTTTTCTGCAGTCGACAATATCTACCCGCCTGCAATTTTCCAGAGAATCTGATTTTTCGTTAATTATAGACGATCGGCTGGTTTCTGCACAGCAGAAGCAGCTTGATGTACCGCTCAGTTTCGCAAACGAAGAAGATACGCTTTTCTGGAGAATGCTTCCAGTTGCTGATAATCAGCAGCAGGTAAGTCAGGTATCGAATATTGCCTGTCCTTCTGGCGTCATATTTGTTATAAAACCTGTTCAGGAATCGATTGCAGCGGTGGCCGGAGCTGTTCTGGATGCGCCTGCTGCGGAAAAGATCAACCAGAGCATACAGGCTGTACAGGAAATTATGTACAAAGATACAGCCCCTGTCGAAAACCTTCCGGTAGCAATCCCCTCAACTGTTTCTGTAGAAAAAACAACTGTTCCTGTGAAAAAAGAACTAAAACCAGCTGAAAAGATTACCGAAAAAATACCTGAAAAGCCTGCAATTTTCTTTGTAGTCCCCTCACTGCTGATACCCGCAAAAGGGAAAAAATTCTCTGACAGTGATTTTGTTTCTGATGATCCTCAGATTACATTTAAATGGAAACCGGTAAAAGATGCATCTTCTTATACGTTTACTTTATACAAGGGATCTGGTGCCGGTAAAAAAATTTTCTCGGTCTCTGTTTCTGAAACATCATATGTATTAAAAGGTGATAATCTTACCTTACTTGATAACGCTGCGTTTACATGGGGGGTACAGGCTGTAAGCAGAAAGACCAACAATAGAGGAGAAAGTAAAACTGCATATTCTGATTTTGTTGTTGCAATTGACACACTCGGAGACGTTGAAATAGACACTTCTAATCTGCTGGAAAAACAGTAATATTCCTTATGATTACGATACGTTTTTGCTTGACTGCTGTAGTTTCAGGAGTCAAGCAGCGTACGTATTCAACCAGTTCATTTTTCTGTACAGGTTTTCCTTTTTGATATTTTTATAGGGACGGGTTTATTATGGATATAAAAGTAGTAAAACTATATGAGGGTGGATTTATGATACAACCCTTTGCTTTGGGCGGAAACAGTGACAAAACTTTTGACGCATCAATACGTTATCCTTCAAGTCTTCAAAACTATTTAATTGACACTGGTAAAGAAGTAATTCTGGTTGATACAGGCCTGCCGAAAGAAACACCGGAGATACCGCCAAAAGAAGGGCAAAAAATTTATCAGGGAGTGCGTATCAAGGACTATGTTAGTGTACTTTGAGGTATCGATTATAAACCGGAAATGATTACGAAAATTCTTCTTACTCATAAGCACCCTGATCATTCAGGGGAATTAAGAAGTTTTTCACATGCAAAAATATATCTTTCTGCTATCGAGGCGGATACTTTGAAGCTGAGCGGTGATAATATAGTGAAAGTGTCCTTTAAGGATGGGCCCTTTCATAATTTTGCAGAAAGTGAAAAAATTACGGATGATATTTATTTTCTTCCTGCTTCCGGACATACTAAAGGAAATAGCATCGTTGTTGTGGAGAAGGCCGGACTTTTTTATATGATACACGGGGACATTACATATACAGATATTGCTTTACGGGAAAATAGACTTTCGATCGTTTTTGAAGATCTGGAAGCCGCGGCACAAACACTGGAAAAAGTCCGTACTTTTGTCAAGAATAACCCGACAATTTGTCTTTCAACACATACACCTGAGGCTGTTGTAAATTTGGAACAAAAAAGGATTATGAAACTTTAGGTACAGGACAGGCTGAAAAGTTTAATGTGCCAGGTCACTTGTAAAAGATTGTTAATTTTTTGCAATGGATTTTTCAGAATATTTAAAATCATTATATTACAATGGTTTTAAACACCATTTTATTAAACTCAAGATGTGTTTGTGAAACCCTCTGAATTTTGTAAATGCATCATTCATTTATATAATCTGTATGATTCCTGCTATAATTACGGTATGTCTTTTTTTGCTTAGATAATATATCGGCTGATGTAAATACCTTATTTACTGACGGATCTGGTTCAAAACCTTTTCAGTCCGGCATCCTGTTGTTATCAGGTATATTAAACGTTTCTGATTTATACGTTCCCACATCGGTTTAACTGTTACTGTCAGTTGTAGTACCTGGGGATCTTTCCGGAGAATTACTGGTATCCGAAGATAAAGAAGTATCCGTCGCACTGCTTGTATCTGTACTTGAGGATGTATCAACAGTCATACCGGATGGAAACAATGATATGGGAGCAATACATGAGGTGATTCTGGAATACTATACACGGAGGCAAAGCTGTGTTTCGGTTTCAGAAAATAAAACAGGATTATCCGGGCGACTTTTATTTATCCGGCTGTAGTTCACGCTATACGGACTCTTTCTTTCTGCCCCAAAAAGAATTGTAATTACTTACACTACAAAACAAGAAACATCTTAAAAATGAGTTTATCTGACAGAAAATAGAGTTTTATAAAAAACCGGAACTGGATGCGCGGTACTAGAATCGAACTAGTGACCCCAAGCGTGTCATGCTTGTACTCTAACCAACTGAGCTAATCGCGCACCTGTTTCCGGTTA
>DCFS01000045.1:0-5600 GCA_002319875.1 Treponema sp. UBA1798
TATGCCGGATTTTTCTGAAAAATATTCCTGTCGACAGCACGGATTAAAGCTCCGGTCCGGCTTTTTTTTCCAGTAGCAAGCCCCAGTCCCTGCAGTTCTGCATAGGCACGGACAACACCTTTTTCACGTTGAAGTTGACGCGAAAAAGAATCAAGGCTGGCAGCAGAAGAAGCTTCTTCCACTCCGGAGTACAGGATTGCCTCAATATGCGAGCTGGAAAGACCTATTATACGCTCCGTAATTCCCTGGATCATACCGTTCGAAACAGTCATCACCACAACAAGCGGAACAAGGCTTATACCAATACAGAATACAGCTCCCCTGAGACTCCGCCGGGCAGATGAAGTCTTTTCAGTACGCGGAAAAAGCAGCCTCAAAGCAAGTAAAAAAGAAGACCGGACGGTCATACCCCCATTCCTCCCGAACCTCTGCCGGTACATACGAGCCTTCCATTTTTGATCAAATACTGTATATCACCCAAAGAAGCCAGCGAACGATCGTGTGTTACCAGAATAAGTGTTTTATGATACCGTTCCACCATTGAAAAAAGCAAATTGCCGATCATTGCAGAATTTGCAGGATCAAGGTTTCCGGTCGGCTCATCAGCAAGAATAAGAGGAGGATCATTAATGAGAGCCCTGGCCACAGCCACCCGCTGCCGCTCTCCTCCCGAAAGCTGTGCCGGTAAATGATATAACCGGTCCGATAAACCTACTTCGGCAAGAAGCTGTACTGCTTTTTCCAGCGCAGCCTTACGGGGTATGCCGGCCATATATGCAGGCATAAATACATTTTCAAGCGCAGAAAAATCCTTGAGCAGGTAATGAAACTGAAATACAAGACCGAGGAAACCGGAACGATACTCGGCCAGATGATCTTCGTCAAGGGATGTAATGCAGTAATTTCCAGCCCTTACGGTTCCGGACGTTGCTGTATCTATTCCGGCTAGTATGTTCAAAAATGTACTCTTCCCGCAGCCGCTTTCTCCGGTAATAACAACTTTCGTACATGCCGGCACTGACAGCTCAAGATCTTTCAGTATAGTCAGTTTTTCACTGGCAGTCGTGTAAGTTTTCTCAAGACCGCTGATTGTCACTATTTCATTCATCACGCAATACCTCTGCAACAGTCATTTTCAGTATATTACGGCTGGCAAGCCAGGAAGCGATCAGAGCTGCAAAGATTCCTGCAACCGTTATTATAAGTACCTCCTGCGGAAAAATACGTGCAGGGATCTTTGCATAGAGCAGATACATCGCATTTTCCCGGATATAGGCAGCATTCTCAGGAAAGAACAACATCGAAAAAAAATATTGAACGTAATATAGTCCTTCATACACAAACGTAAAAATCCGCTCCATCTGAACGCTTAACAGCAGACCGAAAGCAAGCCCCGGAACGGCACCATATGCACCGATCAGCAGCCCGCGGAAAATAAAAATGGCCTGTATAAGTCTGTTTCTTCCTCCCAAAGCGGAAAGTATCGATATTTCGGCACGGCGCTCATATACAAGGCGCCTCATTCCATTAAAAATATTTATACACACTACCAGAAATATAAGAAATATAAGCATCATCATCATATTTTTCTCAATACGGAGCGCACTGAAAAAAGAGCGGTTATAACTTCTCCACGACTCGGTCTTTATTCCTGGAAACCTGAGGGCAATCGTATGAGAGACGACTGTATCATCAGCACTATCATACAATTTCAAACCATATAGCAAAGAAACATCCCTGCCAAAATACTTTTTCCCGGCGTCAAGATTTATAAAAGCATAACCGGAATTGATCTCCGAATAGCCGGTGTGAAAAATCCCCGTTACTCTGAAAACACGGTCTTCTGACAGTAATTCCACGTCGCTTCCTCCGCTTAAAGCAAACAGGTTGATCAGGCTTCCCGTATGCACGCCAAGGACAGCGGCAAGGCCTTCACCTATAACGATAGAATCAGCTTCAGAAAGGTCAAAGCTGCCTCTGACTATTTTCATTTCATGCGCGAAACCTCTGTCGGTACTACATATATCAGGCAGCACAGCCCGAATCACTGCAGCAGCCTGATGTGATTCGTTTCCTGCAATAAGGCTTTGTGCTTCGTAAAACGGATTAACAGCACGTATATATGGATTTTCCCTGCAATAGGCTTCAAAAGGTTGAATCTGTTCTGCCCTCAAATCAGAAATACGTAAATGGCAGGAACTTATTTCCATGATGGCATCAATGAAACTCATCTGAAAACCATTCATTACACTCATTACGACAATCAGCGTCATAACACCAAAGCAAATGCCCAGCGATGCAAGTTTTGAGGTAATTGCAGAATGTCCGGAACGGTCGACGTTGGCGAATCTGCGGGAAATAAAAAAGATCCATCGCAAAGACGGATAAAGATTAATTTCTGTCATAGTCGGTATATCTCATTTCATTGCCATTCAAAAGGTATCGCTCAGAAACCATGTTTCCATTTTCATATGTTGTCTCCACAGAATATCCCATATCAAAATATACTGTCTTTATATACTTCGAAGGGTTCTCATATAATGTCCTCATGCATATCTCTCCATTCCGGTAGCGGGTATGATCAGGTTCCTTACCTTTTCCGGAATAATCGAATACATCCTTTGTTACTGTTTTTACCGGATAATAAGTAGTTACATCCTGTACAAGAATATGGCCATGACTATCATATTTCCATACCGACAGACAGTCTGCCGATTCCTTTTTCCCGTCATCTCCATCCGTGAAAGTAATATTCAAACACCGGGCAGGCTTTCCATCATCAGTATACTCTATTTCATTCTGTTTTTTTTCTTTCATCAGTTGTTCTGTCGAAGACGCAGGAATCTGCATATCGGCTTTAAATACCCAGGTAGTAACACTTATGAGTTCGGCAGATTTCGCAGAAGTACCTGTCTGCCAGACTTCCTTTTTGACCAGTCTTTCCAGATTGTCATAGGTACGCCTGGTTATACTGTTCTTAAAGAAATCCGTAGTAATATGAAAGCCGGAATCCTCGTTTACATCAAACCGTCCGAGATCGCGGGTCTGTACCAGGCGCAACGTATTATCGGAATCAACGAAATACGTGGTTTCGCCGGCATGACCTTCAGAAGCGGTCTTTTGAGAAAACAATAACGCTGAAGTAAGGAAAGAAAAACAGGTAAATGCGATAATTTTTGATACGGGAACCTGCATTCAGCTAAGCCCCCAGAAAATCATTCACATATCGAACCGCATCAAAAAAAGCAATGTCGTTATATTTTTCACCAGTACATATAAACGCCACCGGAATTCCCAAATCCTTTCCGATAGAAACTGCAACACCACCTTTTGCTGTTGAATCATATTTTGTAAGTACCAGCGCGTCGATACCGACAGCTTCATTAAATACCTCTGCCTGGCGCAGGGCATTCTGACCTGTAGTAGAATCCACAACAAGTATTTTTTTATAACACCCTTCACTGGCCTTCTGCCTGCATGTCCGGTCAATCTTTTGAAGTTCCCGGACAAGATTTTCTTTATTATGCAGTCTGCCGGCTGTATCAGCCAGAACCAGGCCCCCGCCTCTTGACGAAGCTGATTCGGCAGCATCATAGACAACAGACGAAGGATCCGCACCATTTTGATGACTTACAACCCTGATCCCCAGGTTTTTACCATGAATCTCCAGCTGTTCTATCGCTGCGGCACGAAAAGTATCGGCCGAGGCAAGGATAACATCCGGAAATTCCGCCCTGGAAAACAGATTTGCAATTTTTGCTACAGTTGTAGTTTTACCGACACCGTTTACGCCAAGAACCATCCATATATTTGTTTTTCCCTTTTCAGGTTCAAGTGAGACTGATTTAACAAAACCCGACAGGATCTGCTTCAGCTTTCGCAGAATACTGTCTTCGCCGGAAATGTGCTCAGACCGGCACACACGCTGAAGTTCATCCGTAATTTCAAGAGCTGTTTTTGCTCCCACATCACCCTCGATCAGGGCATCCGTCAGTTCATCAAAAAAATCGTCAGCAACTGAATGGTATATAAATATTTTTTTCAGTTTTTCAGCAAACGGGATTCCAGTCATTTTTATTCCTTTTCCTGTTCGTCAGGTACAGCACTTATCGGCAAAACTGAATTTGCAGAAATAAGATAACGTACCAGCTGGTAGGCAAAAACTGCCCCGAGCGTTACAGAAACTCCTACTGCACACCAGCAGCGTTTCTGCCATACCTGAGCATCTTCACTCTGTATATTATCTAATACTGACAGATTGTACTCATTTACAAATCTGCCGTATGTATAAAATGAAACAGGCAGAGACAGTATGAACGCACTATAGGCAGTATACATTCTACGCCTGTGTTTTTCAATGTCAGCACTAACGTCATAGGGAACAGCATCAACATGTAACTTCTCCCCATCCTTCGCAAAACTGGCAGGAATATAAAAAAAAAGAGCATTGTTATTCAGATCCGTAAACTGACCGATAACAGCTTTCCCGTCTACAGAAACCGGAGCATCCGGAGAGGCATCATCAACCATGACACCATTAATGGCATTTGTATATATCGTTCCGCTTAATGGTTTATTCATATGGATAAGCAGCACGCCGGGGGTATCCGGTGTGAGTACAACCCGGACATTGAATGACCTCTTGCCGGAAAATGCATAACGGATTTCCTCGTGCCGGTATCCGGGTGCATCAATTGTAATAAGATGTATGCCCGAATTGATAACAACGGATGATGATATGGAATTGAATACCATTCCGTCTACAGTAACAGCAATATCTGCCAGAGCAGTCTGCGGTTCTATAAAAAAATGCAAATCAACCGGCAGACTGTTGGCAATCATCGGTAACAGTGCACGAGCCAGTCTCTTTGCCAGTTCAAGAGGTTCAGATACAAGCCCGACTTCAGTAACGATTCCCCCTGATGAAGCTCCCGGATATATATGAAGTTCCACAGTTACGGCAGCATATCCTCCATATGACACAACAGAACCTGTAATCAATCCGTTTATTTTCGCGTCTGCAATGGCCTTTTTGAACACATATCCTGAATAATCAGAGACACCGGCAGATTCATCACTTAATGTAAACAGTTCTGAAGGACTATCTTTATATACAGCGACAGGTTCTTCTGCCATTGGCTTTACCGGATGCATACCATGATCCGGCACCGCAGGAAGACCGTTTTCCTCCCGGGTTACTTCCGGCATAGCCTTTTTCTCGTTTTCTTCAGTTTCAGTAAGATTATCATCTATTCTTTTCCTGATAACAGCAATCTTTTTATCTTCCTCTTCTATTTCTTTTTTCAGCGAATGGAGGTTTTCATATTTCAGTACAAGCGCATCCCTTGTCTTCACTTCTTTCGAAAGTTCAAGAAAAAGAGCAAGGCGGGCTGTAAGCAGCACGTCCTGTTTACGATCCAGAACTTCACGGGAAAGAAGCATGTGCTGCGTTTCAGCTGATATCTGTTCGAGAATAAGCTGCGGTATAATTTCGGATACTGCTAAAACAGAAGAATCAGAAAGATGGTCGCCCGTATATGTAAATTTCCGGGCAGCCACAACCCAGGAGGTTTGCGTTGTACTTGTTGTACTTGTTGTAC
>DCFS01000045.1:5882-6020 GCA_002319875.1 Treponema sp. UBA1798
GTTGTACTTGTTGTACTTGTTGTACCAGCGGAAGAATTTTCAGCAAATAAAACTCCGCTGAAAAGGACCGGCACAAAAACAAGACATATGTACATTGTTAAACACTGCATTCTCACGTCTCAATATGAAAACACAGCA
>DCFS01000248.1 GCA_002319875.1 Treponema sp. UBA1798
ATATTTTTCAGAAAAATCCGGCATATCGTGCGCTTTTTACGGTTATAAGTGGTTCCGCAGATATTTCTTCTGCACCTGATTGTGCTGTTTTGGGAGAAAAAATAGCTGAAAATCTTGGTATCAGAACGGGAGACAGTTTTCGTATCATTACGACAAGAGTATTACCTTCGGGAACTGTTATTCCGCGTATTTCTGTTTTTAAAGTAGCAGGGATCGTTTCCTGTGGTTATCAGGAACTGGATGCTTTGTGGATTTTTATTCCCCTGGAAAGGGGGTTCGATATTTTTTCTCCGGAATCTTCTTCAGCCAGCATAAAACTGGAAACCAATACTCCCTTTTCTTCAGATCTGTTGCGCCTGCAAAGTAACATACAGGTACAGGCTGGTACAAGGGCACGTGTATACAGGTGGAATGAATTAAATACAGATGAATATGAAAACTTTGCTTCTACAAAAATGATGCTCATGTTTATCATGCTGCTTATTGTTTTCGTTGCCGTTGTAAATATATTTTCCGCTTTGGTAATGCTTGCTATGGAGCGTCGTCGTGAGATAGCTATACTGAAAAGTATTGGTGGCAGCCGGCAGGGTATTACTTTATCATTCCTCATTACCGGTTTTGCTGCAGGGTTTGGCGGAATTATTACCGGGCTGCCTCTGGGGCTTGTAGTTGCGGTTAATATCAATAAAATAATTTTATTTGTTGAGAAAACAGTAAACTTTACTGCAAAAATTATGTATCTTTTAGAAGATACAACCGGTCAGGAATTCATAAAAATACATATACTGGATCCTGCATATTATTTGCAGGTTATACCCGTTTATATTCCGTTTCGTGAATTGTTTATAGCAGGAGCGGGAACGTTACTATTGTCTTTGGCGGCTTCCGCAATACCTGCTGTCCGTGCAGGAAATGAAAAGCCTCTTGAGACTTTGAGAAAAATTTGAAAAATAGAGTATAATCAGAAGAGACATTTTTACAAGGAAAAATGTTTTGAGAATGCTCCGGATATCGAGGTGAATTATGTTATGTGATTTTTGCCATGAAAGAGAGGCTGTTTTTTTTATAGAGCAGATCAATGCGAATTCGCGTCGAAAAATCAATATCTGTATGGAATGTGCGGTAAAACGGGGTATTTCACCTGATCCTAAGATTGTGGAACGTTCTATTGGTACCCTGTTTGCGGAACTTGCCCGGGATATCAGCCAGACTGATTCCGATGCGGACCGTCTGTGTCCTGTTTGCGGGCAGAGCCTTGCCAAAATCCGTCAGACAGGAAAACTTGGCTGTCCGGAGTGTTATGCAATTTTCAGGGATGAAATTACTGCTCTTATGAAACAAAAAGGCATAAAAGGACCTTATACAGGTTCTATGCCCCGGCGTCTTGCTTCTTTCCATTCAATTCTGACAGACCGTGTTGATCTGCAGGCGAAACTTGAAGATTCAATACGGAAAGAAGATTATGAAAAAGCAGCGTTATACCGGGATTATCTTCGGGCTTTAGAGCGCTATCCTGTCGCGGGATCTGCAGAGCATGCCTCAAAAGCACGCATCGGCGATAACAGAAAGGAAGGAAAAGATAATGGCACCGACCAGTGAAACAACCTGCGCAAGCGGTGCATGGTATAATAATAATGGACCTGAGAATGATGTTATACTTTCTACAAGGGTCCGGCTTGCCCGCAATCTTGCTAATTTTCCTTTCCCCGGGAATTTCCGAGGTGATGACAGCGAACGGGTACAGATGCTTGTGTTTGATGCTTTTTCTCATTCTGACGATCCGGATTCTTTCCAGGCTGTTGAAATCGGAAAACTAGATGATACAGGTATGAAAATATTAACGGAGCGGGGTGTCATTGATACGCCGTCAGGAACAGGTATTGTGATGCGTTCCGACGGATATATTGCATGTACGATAAACAGTATTGATCATGTGCGTATAGCTGCATTTACACCCGGGTTAAACTGTGACGATGCTTTTTCATTATGCAATTCTGTTGATAATACGATGCAGAAGTCGGTCCAGTTTGCTGCTTCTTATGATTTCGGCTTTCTTACTGCATCGCTGTCTGATGCCGGCAGTGGTATGAAAATTTCACTTTATGTACATCTTCCCTCGGTATCCCATGCGGGTAAAATCGATGAAGTTTCGTATAAACTGCAGGAAAAGGGAATGTCTATCGCTTCATTATTTGGTTCTGGCGGTATTTTTGATGCATCTCTGGGAGCTTATTATCAGGTCTCAACAGCGGCTGCTTTCTGCGGCAGCGAGGTGGATCAGCTGTTTTCCCTTACCTCTGCCGGAAAGTATATAGCCGAGACAGAACGGAAATTACGGAAAGAGTATGCCGAATATAAACCTACGGTAATACATGATATTGTATATCGTGCATACGCTATGGTAAAATTCAGCAGACTTATATCTTTCCGTGAAGCAGTAGAAATAATTTCTGCGTTAAAATGGGGCTGCGATATGAATCTTCTTACCGGGCTGGATGACAATGCTTTTTTTTCGATGTTGTATCGGGTGCGGGATGGACATTTGAATTTTCTTTTGAAAAACGGTAATTTTACCTTTGAAAAGGATATCGATTCTGATCCTGCCCAGAAAATAAACCGGCTGAGGGCATTAATCCTTCAGGAAGCGCTTGAAAGGGGAAAGTTATGAAAGGTTTGTCGCCGCGGGCACAGCGGCTCATTGCATCTCTGGCACAAAATGAAGGACGTAAGAGCGGGAGTGAACAACTTTTACCTGAGCACGTCCTGCTTGCACTTTTGAAAAGCGCAGATGGCCTGGGCTATATGCTTCTTCAGTCGCTGCATATAAACGTCCTTACTTATCAGCTTTCGCTGGAACAAAGCCTTACCGCCCATGTTACCGTTGATCAGTATAGCGATTTGCCTCCTTCCCGCCGTCTTCGGACGATGCTGGATATGGCAGCCGTAGAATCCCGTTCGTTGAGAAATGAATATATTGGTACTGAACATCTTGTACTCGCTGCCATCCGTGAGGAACAGAGTATAACATCACGTTATTTTGAAAAGGCTTCCATCCTGCTGGAAGATGCACGCAATTCTGTACGCGATATACAGTCGAGGGTACGGTCTTCCAGTATGGATCTTGCTGCACGAACCCTGTCAGATTCGATTTTCCGTAATCTTCCAGATGATTCAGGTGATAAACCAAGGCTGCCCCAGCCTTCTGCTGAGGAGGTAAAACAGCGTCCCGGACAGGATCAGAAGTCTTTTCTTGCGGAATTCAGCAGGGATTTGACGGCAGCTGCCCGGGAAGGACAATCTGATCCGGTTATAGGAAGAAATATTGAGATTCAGCGTGTTATACAGATATTGTCACGCAGAACTAAAAATAATCCGGTACTCATAGGAGAACCCGGTGTGGGAAAAACTGCTATTGTTGAGGGGCTGGCTCAGGCAATTGCAAAAGGTTCTGTTCCGCGGGGACTTCTGAAAAAAAGGATTCTTTCTCTTGATCTGGCTGCTCTGATTGCCGGGACAAAATACCGGGGTGAATTTGAAGAGCGGATGAAGAAGATGATGAAAGAGATCAATGATACCAGGGATATAATTCTTTTTATCGACGAACTTCATACGATAATAGGTGCCGGAGGACCGGAAGGAACAATGGACGCGTCGAATATGCTGAAACCTGCCATGAGCCGTGGAGAGCTGCAGGTAATAGGAGCAACAACGATAAAAGAGTACCGTAAATATATTGAAAAAGATTCTGCTCTCGAGAGGCGGTTTCAGATTGTAAAAGTTGAAGAACCTACAGATGAGGATACCGCAAAGATTCTGGAAGGTATCCGGAAAAAATATGAAGATTTCCATGGCGTTGTATACGACGATGCAGTTATTCCTGCTATTGTTAAATTTGCACACCGGTATATCCCCGAACGTTTCCTGCCGGATAAGGCAATCGATATTCTTGACGAGGCCGGGGCTGCAAAAAAAATACAGGAAGAGAATAGACCTGCCGAATTGGCTGAGCTGGAAAAGAGCATAGAACAGTTGAGTGAGGAAAAGAGACAGCTTGTCCAGAATCAGGATTATGAAAAGGCAGCACTTGTTCGTGATAAAGTTGTAGATTTGAAACAGAAACTTGATGCCTTCAGTATGTACTGGAAAAATAATGCATCAACGGTCAGGCAGCATGTGACAGAACAGGACATCTGCCGTATTATCAGCAGTATGACGGGCATTCCTGTTGAACAGCTTGATGCGTCAGAATCTCAACGGCTGTTGCATATGGAACAGGAACTTCACAGGGATGTAATCGGACAGGACGAAGCGATAGCGTTGATTTCCGGAGCTGTCCGCCGCTGCCGCGCCGGTGTTTCGTCCCTGAAACGGCCGATGGGGTCTTTTATTTTTCTGGGACCAACAGGGGTTGGAAAGACGCAGCTTGCAAAGGCTCTTGCGAAATTTTTGTTTGGTACTGAAGAGGCTCTTATAAGAATTGATATGTCCGACTACATGGAAAAACATAATGCAAGCCGTCTTGTTGGTGCTCCCCCCGGCTATATCGGATACGAGGAAGGAGGCGTCCTTACAGAACAGGTGCGCCAGCATCCTTACTCGGTTGTTTTGCTTGATGAAATTGAAAAGGCTCATCCGGATGTATTTAACTTGCTTTTGCAGTTGCTTGAAGAAGGAGAACTGAGCGATAATCTTGGACATACGGTCAATTTTCGTAATACCGTCATCATTATGACAAGTAATGCAGGTGCCCGGGAGATAACGATGGATGGCCGGGTCGGTTTTGCTGCAGAAAGCAGAAATGTGCTGCCGTATGAGGAAATACGTGCTGATGCCCTTGGTGAGTTAAAAAAAATTATGAGTCCTGAGCTGCTTAACCGTATAGACGATATCGTCGTTTTCAATGCTCTGACACGGAAGCAGGTGAACAGTATTCTGGATATACAGATAAAAGAACTCGAATCCCGCCTTGGAGAGCGAAAGCTGACGCTTTCTCTGCATATAAAAGCCCGTGAGTATCTGGTCGATCATGGGTATGATGCAGCGATGGGGGCTCGTCCGATGCGCCGTCTTATCCAGCGCGAAATAGAAGATCCTCTTTCGCTTCTGATTCTGCAGGGTGGAACTGAAGAAAATGACAAAGTCGTTATAGACTGTGATGGAAAAAAACTGTCCGTCAAGTTCAGAAAAACACGTAAACCGGAAATTCCTTCTCCTGCGGAAAAACCCCTTATAGAAGCGTCACGATAATGAAAAACATTCATTTCTCTGATTTTGGTATTAAACTGACTTGCAAATCCGGTATTTTACAACTGATGGATGACCTTGGCATGCCTTTACCGGAAGGTATGCCATCGTATCAGCTGGGAGGCGGAAATCCTGCCAGTATTCCTGAAGTTGATGCGATGTACCGTGAACGTATGGAAAAGATTCTTTGCAGCGGCAGCGAATTTGAAAACCTTATCAGCCATTATGATGCTGCCGGCGGCCGCGGAACGTTTACGGAAGCTGTAGCAGAATATCTGTCCGGGAAATATGGCTGGAACATCGGGCCTGAAAATGTTGCAGTGACCAATGGCAGCCAGTCTGCTTTTTTTTATCTTTTTAACCTGTTCAGCGGAACATTTACTTCCGGCGGAAGAAAAAATCGTAAAACGATAGTTTTTCCACTTATTCCCGAATATATCGGTTATGCAGATCAGGGAATAGAGCGTGATACGTTTGTCGGAATTCCTGCGGGATTTACTATGAATACGGATCATACATTCAAATATACCGTAGATTTCGAACTTCTGGAGCGCTATCTTGTAACGCATCATGACGTAGGTGCGTTGTGTGTTACCCGTCCTACAAACCCCACGGGGAATGTTCTCACCGATGATGAGATAAAACGCCTGCAGAGCCTCGCGTGCAGATATGATATTCCTTTGCTTCTGGATAATGCATACGGTGTTCCCTGGCCGGATATCATATTTACGGAAAATGCAAAACCATATTTTGGTGAAAATATGGTACTTTCGATGAGTCTGTCGAAAATCGGTTTACCGGCAATCCGTACGGGGATAGTTATTGCCCAGAAGGAAGTGATTACCGCGCTGGCGAATATGAATGCGATAGCAGCCCTTACGTCCGGAAGTTTCGGACAGGAACTTGCAGAGAATCTGATCCGGAGCGGTAAACTCGTACAGGTCGCAGAACAGTATGTACAGCCGTTTTACCGGCATAAGTCGGAATTAACTCAGAACTGGATACATACATATTTTTCAGGTGGTGATTATTCGATCCATAAAAGTGAAGGTGCGATTTTCCTATGGCTGCTTATGAACGATCTTTCAATTTCTACGCGGGAATTATATATAAAATTAAAGGAACGCGGGGTTATCGTCGTTCCGGGAGAGTATTTCTTTTTTGGAAACGCTCCTGACGGATCTTTGCCTCCGGTGGAATCGCATCCTCATTATGCGAAGTGCGTTCGTCTGAATTATTCCCGTCCTGATGCGGAAGTGGAGCAGGGGATAAAGATTATCGCCGAGATATATCGGAGATATTCGAAACACCGGGCATGAGTAATTCTGCATCTTTTATTGAAAAGCTTTTATAAAGCAGTTATGATTGATTCATATTCAAAGAGGTGTATCATGAAATATTTTTTCAGACATTTTGTCCTGACTGCCTGTTGTTTTTTTTCCTTTAATATGGTATTTGCAGCAGAAAATTCAGCTGGCAGAGAACTGCATGTAGGATCTCTGGTCGGTCCGACAGGTATACCGGTGGCTTATATGTATGAAAATCCGCCGGAGATAGAAAATACGAATGTGACTTTTGAATCTTTTGCTTCTCCGACAACACTGCTGCCAAAAATGATAAAAGGGGAAACGGATATTGGTTTCCTCCCGGCAAATGCTGCTGCCAAAGTATATACATCGTCAAACGGTGCTATCCTTGCAGCCGGAATAAGCGGAACAGGTACGCTTGTACTGATTTCGCGTGACACGTCAGTTAATTCCTTTGCAGATTTGAAAGGCAAAAAAATAGCGGTGGCAGGGCAGGGAGCTACTCCTGAATATATGTTCCGCTACCTGCTTGCAAAGAATTCCATAAAGGAAGGACCGGGGGCTGATGCCGTTGAACTTGATTTTTCGTTTGCAACAGATAAAATCCCTGCGGAGCTTATTGCCGGAAGAATACGGTATGCAGTCGTACCGGAACCTTTTGCAACCGTCGTATTGATGAAGGATCCTTCCATACGCAGGATCATTGATTTTCAAAAGGAATATGCCGGGTTTAACGGACATGAAGAAACGTATCCGCTTACGCTCATTGTTGTCCGTAAAGCATATGCTCAGGCAAACCCGGAGATTGTCCGTGCTTTTCTCAAAGCCTATAAGCAGGCTACTGAGTGGACGATTGCAAATCCGGAACAATCAGGCGTTCTTGTACAGAAATATACATTAGGTCTTTCAGCACCTGTTGTTGCAAAAGCAATACCTTCCTGTCATTTTGCCTGTATTGATGCCGCAACAGGCAGGGCATCGATTGAGAAACTTCTTCAAATATTTCTGCAGTTTTCCCCGGAGTCGATCGGCGGAGTTCTTCCTGCAGACACTTTCTATTTTAAATAAAAATTAATATGCAGGCAGAACAAAAAAGATACACACTGGTGCACTATGGCCTGTCACTGTTGTGTCTGTGTATGATCTGGGATCTGGCTGCGCGGCTGATGCATGCTCCTCTTATTCTTCCTTCGCCGGCTGATGTTTTCAAAACTGTGTTTGTGTTAAGCGGTGACAGAATATTCTGGAGCAATATAGCGGCGACTTTTATACGCTGCCTGCTTTCTTTTTTTATTTCCCTTGTTCTTGGTACATTAGCAGGTATTATATGTGGTATATCCGTTTTTATGCGGAATTTTCTTTCCGTTCCGCTTTCAGCCATCCGTTCAACACCCGTCGTGTCTTTTATTCTGCTTGCATTATTCTGGTTTGATTCTTCATCTGTCCCTGTTTTTGTTTCTGTTCTTATGACATTGCCGGTAATGGTTACATCGGTTATTTCAGGTTTTACGGAGAGAAACAGCAGACTTTCTGCGATGGCCAGCTTGTACGGTTTCAGCCGGTTTCAGCGGTTCCGCTGGATTACCATGCCTGCCGTACTCCCTTTTTTTCTGACAGGTGCAGTTTCCTGTTTCGGTCTTACGTGGAAGGTGGTTGCTGCCGGTGAAGTGTTGTGCCTTCCGAAGCTGGGATCGGGAACGCTGCTTCAGACTGCACAGGTGCATTTAGAAACAGGGCAGGTTATGGCGGTTACGCTTGTACTTGTTGTACTGAGTTTTGTACTTGAAAAACTGTTTGCGTTTGCGGTATTCCATAAATTTCATAGGGGAGAATCTGCCGGAGAGATTTTATGAACAGTACTGGAGTTTCTATTCATATACAGGATTTATGCCTTACACGGGGAAACAGAGAACTTTACCGGCATTTTTCTCTGGATATTTCCGCAAACGAAGTGCTTGCACTGATAGCGCCTTCCGGTCATGGAAAAACGACCTTACTTGATTTTATCGGCGGAATATTGCCATCCCGGCAGGTCAGCTTTACAGGAACGCTTTCTTTTGAAGGACAGGGCATAAGCGGCAGTCAAAAGCCGAGGATATCATACTTGTTTCAGGATGGACTTTTAATTGAATCTGCAACAGTCCTTCAGAATGTTGTTTTTCCACTTGTCAATATATCAGGGAAAAAAGAAGCGTATGACCGGGCAGTTTTTTTTCTTCAAAAAGCCGGACTCGCAGATAAACTGGATTCCTTTCCCGGCTGTCTGAGCGGAGGAGAAAAACAGCGTGCAGCGATTGCCCGGGCTTTTGCATATCCTTCTCAGCTGCTTCTTATGGATGAAGCCTTCCAGTCTCAGGACATATATGTAAAAATACAACTTATGGAATTACTCGATGAAATGCTTTCTGAAACCGGTCGTACGGTCCTGTTTGTAACGCATGAAATACGCGAAGCGGTTACCGTAGCGGGCCGTATACTGGTTCTTGACAGTTGTCCGGTGCAGGTTCTGCTTGACACAAAAAACCGGCGTAATCTGACGACTTATACAGATCCGGATGATGATACCACTATGCTGGAAAAACGCATAACAGGACTGCTTGCGAAGCATCAATATATGGGATAGAATTACATGGTTTATATCAAATTTGTGTTTTCCCTGTTTTGAGGTTTTTTATGATCAAAGAATTTCTGCCGTATAATGTTGTTCGTAATGATGCTCTGAAAGTGGCTTACCGGATATATCATGATGGGTTTGTACCTGATGTGATTTATTCATCGCTTCGGGGCGGGGCCTATATGGCGAATGTAATCAGTGAATATTTTAAGATTGTGCGAAAAGATTTCCATCCTGTACTTTATGCTGCC
Organism: Treponema sp. UBA1798; assembly: GCA_002319875.1. Lineage (GTDB taxonomy): Bacteria > Spirochaetota > Spirochaetia > Treponematales > Treponemataceae > Treponema_D. The sequence goes on from DCFS01000248.1 coordinate 9,417, forward strand.
GTTGTTGCCCGTTCGTATTCGGATGTTCATCAGCGTGACAATGTTATGGTTGATGGATGGACATATGCACCGGAATATCTGAGGCATGGTGATAAAATCATGTTGATAGATGATATTTTCGATAGCGGATTAACAATAAATTCCCTTGTTGATCATCTGATACGTCATGGAATTCCCCGGAATGATATCAAAGTTGTAGTGCATGATTACAAATATTTTACCTACCATAAGGAGCAGGAGCCTATTCAACCTGACTATTGGTGCCGCCGTTTTGATATAACCAAACCGGAAGAGGACAGATGGATACACTATCTGAGTCATGAACTTGTCGGCCTTTCGAAAGCAGAACTTGAAGAATATTACTATAAAGATGATCCTGAATTGAGAGAAATCCTTGATCCGATTTTAGGCTGATATATGAAGAGGATTCAGACACTGACTTTTATGATAGCCTATCTGCTGGCTGCCGTTTCTCTTTTTGCTGAAGTTGAGGTGCTGAATCCTGTTCCCGGAACATGGGCAAACAGACAGGTTCTTGTGCTTGCGATGCCTGATGGTGATGATGCGTTTTATTCTGTAAATGGTGCTGACCCTCTTGTATCCGGTTTTGCATATGATGGTCCTGTACAAATTGATGTGACGGGAAATGTTGAAATACGGATAGTCGCCGTGACTGCAGACGGGATTAAGACGGAAAAAAGTGTTTCCTATACGGTAACTGAACCTCTGCAGGAAAAGAAAGACAAAACTATTGATGCATTTCTGGATATGATGTCTTCGGACGCTGTTTACTGTTATAAGCCGGGTACTGTTATTTCTATACCGGCATCCATGCAATATGCTGTCGGGGCCGGTGAACCTATTTTTTTACAGGGTACAGATATTTCGTATTCTCAGGATTCTGTACTGGTTCGCTATATTCCCCTGATGCTGACAGATGGTAATTCAATCTGGCGGTATGTGATATATCCGGCTGAACCTGTCGGTTTGTGTACCCAGCGGGATGTACCTTTCAGAATTTCTAACTGGACATCGGTTACGTTCACGGACCGGAAATATATTTATTCAATAGATGGCAAATCCTGGGGTCCTGGAACTGTTCCTGTTTCTCTCGATCGTTCTGTATCGCATGAAATCCGGTGGCAGAGTATAGCGTATGAACCGGGGAATCCTGTCCAGTCTTTTCTTCTGCCCCCGAAACCGGAACTGTGTAAAATGAAACTTGAAAACGGGGAAATCCGTCTTTCTATAGCCGGTGATGCTTCGTATTGTATAGGCAGTACCGGTGAAAACATTGCTCCCGGGCTTTTCCAGGAACTGACTTTTGATGTATTTCCCGGTGACAGTATTTCAGGAAAACTTGATCTGGCGTTTTATTCGGATAACGTATATCAGGGGAATCTTGTTGCTGATTATGATATAGACAAGCGTTCGCCGGCTGCTCCTGTTTTGCTCCCGTCAGTAAAAACCTTGTTGTCCCGTATGCCTGTCACAGTGGAAATTGCGGCAGAAAAAAATGCAAAGCTTTTTTATGCTTTGAGTTTACCTCAAAATGCTTCCGAAAAATCTGTCGCTGTATTGCATACAACTGCCAGAACCGGAGATTATAAGGAGCTGACAGGAACTCGGCTTGTGCTGGATGCCGATTCGGAAGAAGCGGAATACCTTGAGGTTGCTGTATATGCACAGGATGCTGCCGGAAATAAGAGCAGCATATCTGAATACGGTGTCGTTATTGATCACTGCAATTATTATTTTGATGCAGCAGCAGGAACTGCCGGAGCGGACGGTTCCCGTGAGCATCCATTTACCTCCCTGACTGATATTCCGGAACTGTTTACCGTCAGAAACCGTTCTCATTTTATCAGGCTGTATATACGTGGGAAACAGAGTGTTCCCCACGGTACGACAGTTTTGCAGGCAGACTGTGAAATAAAAGGCACAGAAAATGCGGAACTGGTGTTTTCTGCGGAGGATTCATTTATTTTGCGGGCCGTCAGTCTTGATATTGACAATTGTCTTATCACCAGGTCTTCTGCCGCTACAGGACCTGCGGATCAGGGTATATATCTTTTTGTAGCGGAAAACTCGGTGCTGGATTTTAATCAGTGTGAAGTGGCCGCAACTTTTGGTGACAATGGGATAGCAATAAGCGGATCAATGTCCGTAATAAGTGTAAGTGACAGTACTGTTATTTCTCAGGCAGGTGTGTATTCTGCAGCCTTTTCGCTTGATAATTGCAGGCTGAAGGTTCTTAAAAGCCGGATTTCTGCAATAGCTTCGACCGTAGTCGATTTTTCTATGAGGAACGGCTATATTGAACTCCGTTCTTCTGACTGTAAAGTTGCAGGCAGGATAGGACGTGCCGCAGAACTGCTTGGTACAAATTGTATATTAACTGACAATACATTCAGCGGGGAGCTCAGTGGAAACAGTTCGGTAAATCCGGTCTGGAAGGATGCAGCTGCTGTTACCATTGAAGATGCAGGAAATAAGGTAAATGGTTTCTGACAAAATACCGGTATTGTGCGGGCTTGATGAAGCCGGCAGGGGGCCTCTTGCCGGACCCGTTTGCGCTGGAGCCGTTATCCTTAGCGATGATTTTCCGCTTGAATATCTGAATGATTCAAAAAAGCTTTCTGCAAAAAAACGTGAATATGCAGAAAAACTTATAAAAGAAAAATGCTGCTGGGGGATAGGAATTGTCGATCATGAAACGATTGACAAAATCAATATTCTTCAGGCAAGTCTGCTTGCAATGAAACTCGCATTTGAGATGCTGCTTTTAAAATTGCCGGAATGGGCGGAAAGTCAGAAAAAAATTATAACAACAGGAGAAATCGAGGGAATGGCAGATGGAACCTTTTCTCCTGAAATACCGGTCCCCTGCCGCTGTGAACCCAAAGCTGATGGTACCTATCCTCCTGTCATGGCCGCCAGCATTATAGCTAAAACAGGAAGGGACAGAATAATGATGGATTATGACAGGTTGTATCCCCTTTATGGCTATGCCAGACATAAAGGATATCCGACTCCCGAACATATCAATATCTGCAGGACTCTGGGACCTTCTCCTATTCAGCGCCTTTCATTCAGATATTGATCAAAGACTGAAACTACAATTTTTTATCTGTTTCTGTTTTATTTTCTGAGATTGTATCTGCAGAACGTTTTGATACGACATGCAATATGCGTCCGGTCCGCTTGATACCGTCATCTTTACGTTCTTCCTTATTTTTTTCAGTTTTTTTCCGGTATACTTTTTTTGTATCAGATACACCATATTTTTCGTCTTTTAAAGCTTTTTTTTCAGCTTTAACCTTTGCCCGTGCCTTTCTGTCCTTTTCGATAAAAGAAAGAGACTTATCCAGTCCCTGAAGAAATTTCTGCATATCATCGGAAAATATTGCAATCTGATGCCGGTCAAAATCAGCCCCATCTCGGCTTTTGCTCTCTACGACCTGTAGAAAAACATCACCGGTTCTGTTTTCCTTAACATTAAAAAAGTATGAACGGTTTTCCAACATAATCTGTGTCGTAAAAAGTTCGCCGCGTATACCCATTGCATCCTCCATACGTATAGGATTGTCCGCAAAATCTAACACATTGCAAGGTATTTTGCAAGCTGCCTATTTTATTGCTTTCCCGGAAAATGATTCACTTACATCCGATACGGCCGTAAAAAGTTCTGACATTGCTGTCTGTGTTGTATGCGGGCCAAAACTAAAGCGTACTGCGGATTCCCGTTCCTGTTCTGTCACTTTCATTGCTTCAAGTATCGGACGTTCCTGTTTTTTTGCGGAACAGGCACTTCCTGTGGAAATATAGAAACCTCTGGAACTGAGCGCCCGTACCATAACCTGCCCGGGAATTCCGGCAAATCCAGCCTGTACGATCCATGGAGAAAATTTCTCTGCAGTTTCTTTCCGGCCTGCTATTACAGCCTGTGCCCTCTGATGTGGAATAAGCGTACAGTTTTTGATCCCGGCTATGTTTTTTATAAACTTTTCAGTCCATGTTTTCTGTTCATCAAAGCGTTTTACCGCTTTCGGATTATCCGGAGAGATAAAATATCTTTCAAGGCACTTTGAAAGTGCAAACGCACCTGAAATATTTTCTGTACCGCTTCGTACATTTTTTTCTTGCCCGCCACCACGAAGAAATGGTGTGATATCACTTGCAAGATATAAAAGTCCGCTACCACGCGGACCACATATTTTATGTGCACTGAAAGCGGCGCTGTCGATACCGTGATAAGAAAGATCAAAAGGTATCTTTCCTGCAGCCTGTACGCAGTCGATATGAAGTTTCGGTTTCCGTTTTCCCCTGGAAACTGCAATAAGAGCATCTGCTATCTCATATACCGGCTGTATGGCTCCAGTTTCGTTGTTGACAGCCATAACGCAGACAAGGATTGTATCATCAGTCAGATGAGAAATAACAGCATCCGGTGTGATAAATCCTTCGGTATTTACCGGAATGGTTACAATTTTCCAGCCGCAATGGGTCAGGGCCATTGCCTGTTCCCTGATTGCCGGGTGCTCTATCGCGCTTATCAAAATAGTCCCCGCAGAGGGCCTTGTGAGCATTGAGAGGAGTGGTATATGATCGCTCTCTGTTCCTCCGGATGTAAAAAACAGCATTTCTGGTTTTACTCCAAGTACACAGGCACAGGTCTCCCGTGCCTGTGTCAGGATTGCTTTCGCTTCTGTTCCTGCCTTGTGAATGCTTGAAGGGTTACCCCAGTTTGCCAGCGCCATATTTACCGAATCCTGCATAATATCCGGATCGGCAGGACTTGTTGCCGCCCAGTCGAAATAATGTATTTTATCCTGTTCCGTCATAGTGCGCTCTCTGTTGTCAATACGGCAAGAATATCAGCATCATCTGCTTCCATAATAATATTTTCTGTTAAACCTTTCTGAAGAATGACACGGACATGATTTCCGGCATTTTTTTTGTCTTTTTTCATAGCAGAAAGAAGTTTTTCTGCAGGTGAAACTGTACAGGAAAGAACTTCTGGAACAGGGGCTGTGTCCCAGCCAAACGAAGAAAGGAGACCTGTTATTGAATCCCTGTAATGAGGTTTACATATTCCGAGTCTTGCTGCAAGTGCCAGGGCCCTGCTGATTCCCCATGCAACGGCGTCGCCGTGGTTTATGGACCCTAGTCCTGCAACGGTTTCGAGCGCATGCCCGAATGTATGTCCGTAATTAAGTTGCATTCTGACATTCTTTTCCGTAAAATCCTGTTCAACGACAGTAGCCTTTGCCTGTATGCAGGTTTTAATTACCATGTCGATCATCTTTTCATCCCTGTTCATGATTTTTTTTCTGTTATGCTCAAGCTCTGTATACAGATCGCGGGAATAAAGAAGTGCTGTTTTTACAACTTCTGCCATTCCCGAACGGTATTGATCATCCGGGAGCGATTGCACGAATTGGGAAAATACATAGAGTTTTTCAGCAGGAAAGAATGTTCCGATCATATTTTTATATTCGTCAAAATCACATCCTGCTTTCCCGCCGATTGCAGCATCGACCATAGCGAGCAGCGTTGTCGGAACAAGCTCCACAACGGCACCCCGCTTGTAAATGGAAGCTGCAAAAGCGGTCATATCGCAGACGACGCCGCCGCCTATGCCGGTAAATATATCCCTTCTGGTAAAATTATTCTCAATTGCTGTTTTTATAATTGTCAGAACCGTTTCAATTGTTTTATTAGGCTCTCCCGAATCAAGAATAAGAAGGATGTCTCTATCGCAGATACCTTTGTTGAATTGACCGAGGAAAGGTTGTATCGCCGGGAGTCCTGTGATAACCGTGTCGGTAACAAACAGCCTGCGGGGGCTTTCGGAACCACTCCCTGAAAAAACAGACGTCAGGTCGGGAGTTCCTTTAAAAAGAAATACCGATGTCTTTTCTGTTCCCGGATGAACGGCTGGATATGCTACAGAGAAATCAGAATTATTCATGATTTTATTTTAGTAACTTTTTGAGTCCATTGCAACAAAGGAATCTATGACTTTCTGGACACGAGTCAGTTCCCGGTTCAGCGTTTTCCCGTAATCAAGTTCTCCTGTTTTGATCCTCTCTCGTTCGTCTTCCCAGTCCTGCAGATCGGTTATGTAAAGAAAGTCAAATCCTTTTGTATCCGCTTTTTCCGCCCATAAAGATGCTTCCTGCCAGTAATAAAGTCCGGCGCTGTAACAGGATTTTGCTTTGTCAAGGTTCCTGAGGTATTCTTCCTTCCATGGAGCATCATAAAAATTTGCAACTTTTTTATCATAGGTTCGTCCAAGTCTCAGGTGCTGTTCAATCAGTTTCAGATTAAGATGCATCATAAAAAGATAGCGGTATTTTTCCCACTGTTCTTTTGTTGTTATTTTCGCATCGGCATAGAGTGGATTTGCGAAATCGGCCTGGACAGCTTTTTCGAGCCAGTAGATGTTTTCAATACAATCGTCGGGATACTGCTGATAATGTACATGGTAAAGACGATAAAAGTCTTCTTTGTATTTCACCATATACGCCGATACTGGAAAAGAAATGCTGAATAATGAGAGGATAAGAAATACTGTCCGTAAAAACGAAAGCCCTTTCACGTTTTCAGTATCGGAATTTTTTTTATATAACTCCATATTATTCGGGAAGTTTCTTCTATGGGTTGTGAAGCATCTATCCGTATGATTTGCATACCTGTATCAATTTGGCTGTATTCCCGGATTATAGAGCGGTATGCTTCCGTCGTTTTTTTGAGGAAGTCAAGTTTTTCATAAATTTCAACAACGCCCCGGTTTTTGATTCGTCTGAGTGAAACTTCCGGTTCGACATCGAAAAAAAAGAGAATCTGCGGAAGGGGAAAATTTCTGTTGAGCACTGCCGGAAGTTCCATGCCGCAGTCTATAGACTGGTAGGCAAGGCTTGAAAAAATATATCTGTCATTTATAACAATTTTACCATTATCAAGATTCGCGATAATCCCGTTTGCTCCGTAAATGTGTTCGTTTCTGTCTGCCGCGAAAAGATATGCGGCTGTTCCCGCATGAAGAGGAAACTTCCCCTGAAGCATCTGCCTGAGAAAAACTCCTGTAGGAAGATTTGTCGGCTCTGCCGTGAAAAAAAAATTTTCTGCCTCATGACGCCTGGAAAGAATTTCCTCCTGTGTGGATGTTCCGGCTCCGTCTATACCTTCGAATACAATAAAATTTTTTAATACCATGAAATATCCCTGCTTTTTTTCCGATAATCTGATAGAATACTCTGCAATATAATGAAAGACCGTGTTCCAAAGACCGGTATCGGCAGCATGATTTTTATACTTCTCTTTTTAATGGCTCTACTGCTTGTACGGCCCGTAAACAGATATTTATCTGCAACCGTAAAAACGTATGCGGAAAATCTGCGTAAAGGGCTTGAGGAAAGAACAGGTCTCACATTTTCTTACACTTCGCTTTCCCCTTCTATTTTATCAGCAATCCGCATGAAAGGTATAGTGGTCACTGATACTGCAACCGGTAAAAAAATATGTACGGTGAAAAAACTGGTTCTGTCTTACCGGTTGGGAAGTATTATAAAAGGAAAGTCTGAGCGTGCTCTTACGGATTTGACTTTGAGCGGACTTACTGTTGAATACGATGTTATACAGAACAAAGCAGTAACCTGGAAGATCATGCAAATTTTACAGAGCGACAGTGTCAGCAGAGATTCAGCTGAGATAACTTTACCCGGTTTCCTGCCGTTTTCCATGCATGTCAGGAATGCTTCGGTACATTACAGAGATAAAAAAGCGGATATCCTTCTCGCAGTACACAATATTTCCATCTTAAAAAATTCCTCCGGGCATTCATTTGCTTTTTCCATTACAGGACAAATACATGCCGGAACTGATAATGATACAGTATTTACATCTGATTTTAGTGCAGCCGGCTCTCTTACCGAGAATCTTGAAAACAGTAACATCCGTGTACACTTATCAAGACTTTCATATAGAAAATATAAGATAAACAGTTTTAATTTTATTGCAGCATATGGAGGGCATTCCTTACAGTTCAAAACGCTTCGCAATGAATTTCCCCTGTATGCAGAGTTGACAGTGAATACGGAAAGCGGAGAGTCTGTTTTCTCGGTAAAAGCTGAAAAGTTGTATCCTTTTTACAGTGTCGAGATCGACCGTCCGCCGGAGATCGTAAGAAAACTGTATGATTTGCGGACTGATTTTGAGCTGAGCGGGGCATATACCTTAAAAACAGGACTGTTTTCATATAAATCTTCCGGAATTATTTCTGTTCCTTCAGAATTTATACCGGAAGGTTGCAGCATTAAGTATTCACTTTCCGGGGATAAGAATTCACTTTCCATACCAGGTTTATCCATTTATGGAAAAAACTACGATATTTACTATTCTGGAGCTTACAATATCAGGCAGATGCGGCCTTCAGGTACTGCTGAGATACGCAGACTGGTTCTGCCTAACGGTGGTATTATTTCAACAGATATTTACTTTGATGCGCTGAAGAAAGGTTTTATGTGTTTTGCTCCGCAACTGTATCTGAACGATCAGGCATTTACTGCTTTGCAGTTGTCTGTAATTCCCCAAAAAGAATCTGTCGATTTCAGTTTTGAAGGTTATGATTATTCGCACACGGAAGCAGATACTCCCGGTTCGATCAAGTTTGACGGAAGTTATCTGTTCGGAACGAAATACATACAGACAAGTATCAGCTTTTCGAATTTTTATCTTGACAGCCTTGCAACAGCGATTGCTTTTCCTCTGAAGGGGAAGCACGCTTCTCAGTTACGTAAACTGGCCTCGCATTTAAAGCCGTATATTTTCAGCGGTGAGTTGTATGTTTCTTCTGATCTTTCTACTGTTTCGTATAATATACCTTACTCGGTTGTTGCTAATACCCAGAAGGAACGCCAACTCCTCGTTTTTTCACTTGATGGTAATCGAGAATCATGTCAGATATCGCGATTTGATCTGCTTTATGGTGATCAGGTTCTTGCAATGACAGCTATGGCAGAGATGCTGCCCGGTACGAATGAAGCTTTTTTCAGCAGTGATATTACATTTAATTCTGTCCCGTATAAATTCACGGGGAGACTGTCTGACAGGTGGTTTGATATTACCGGTGATTACGGGTTTCATGCAACAGCGTCGTTCAATCCTTCTCCTGTCAATATGCTGGAGCCGCTGTTCAGCGGTTCAATACATATGGATGCTTTTCCGCTTGCCTTGCAGAAATATATTTTTACGGTTTCTTCAGATGCTACTTTTTCCGGCTCTGAAGCTGATGGCTTTTCCTGTAATATTTCGCAGTTTGAACTACAGGAACCTTCCGGGAAACTGGTGCTTTCGCCTAAGCTGACTCTGACCGGAATTCTCAATAAGTATGGTTTTATTGTTAATTCTTTTGCTTATTCCGATGCGGTGTCTGCGCTTACCGGAAGCGGCGATTTCCTGTGGAATATTAACGACGGGATTTTTGATTCAGCAAATGCGGAATTTACGGCCAGCAGCATGCTCAGCTCCGAGACATGGAAGCTGAGCGGGTCTGTCACAAATCCTGACAGGGTTCCCTTTTCAGTGGCAAACATAAAAAAGAATATGTATTTTTCCGGTCAGGCGGAGATAAAAGATTTTCCAAGCAGCCGTTTGTTTTCCGGCCAGGCAGACAGTGACTCTTTATCCGCTGTTCTGGCCATAAACGGAACGCTTGAGAATCCGTATCTGTCTCTTAATGTTACCAGATCTTCTGTTTCAGTTCTCGGATCTCCCATGGTTTTCAGCGGCAATGTTATGCTTGAAGATAATCTGCTGCATGTTTCTGATACCAGCCTGCAATGGCTGATGATGAATCTTTCCGGTCTGGATGCACAGTACTCCGTCAACAATGGTAGCGGTTCTGCAACAACGACTTTTGATGCGAAATACCTGCAGCAGACAGTAAATATACCACTTACGATTAATGTCGACAGTGTATCGAAATCCGAGAATTCGCCGATACCTGAATCGTATATTATAAAAATTCAGTCAGATAATGTTTCCGGGTCACTTTTTTCAGCCCCGTTTGCTGCCGGATTTACGCTGATAAGAACAAAGGGCCGTTTTGATATATATTCCAGCGGAGCTCTCAGCATTTCCGGCTCTGTTCAGGATACAGGGGAAATTTTACTGGGAACTGGCGACGGGTGTCCGATACAGGCAAATGTCTCCGGTTTTGTACGTACAGATAAGGGAATGGCCTTAAAAGTAGATGGAATAAATGCTGATCTTTCAAATTTTTCTCATCTTCTGTCTTATCCGTTTCTCGCCGTATATAAAGGTACTGTTGCAGGATCTTTTACCATAACAGGTTTTGCATCCGACCCTGAATTCAATGGAAATTTAACGGTAGCAAATCCTGAGCTGAATCTTCCTATTATAATTCCCGAACACTGGACTGCTGCCCGCATGAATTTGAATATACAGAACAGCGAACTTTCGATGGATGATACGGAATTTTCTGTCCGGGGCAATCCTGTTTCTGTTAATCTGAATCTTAGTTTTGACCGCTGGAATTTTAACGAGCTGGTTATCGGTATTAAGACTGCTCCCGATATATATATACCTGCAGACGTGAATCTTGGTCAGATACGGATAACTGGTCAGGGAAGTACGGACATACAGATTTCCGTGATGCCGGATCATACGGAAATTACGGGAAAAGTTCTGGCCAGAAATACTTCTGTAAATATCGCAACGAGCGCTCTCACGGCAGCAGCAGCTGATGCCGTTGAAAATGGCGGTACACTGAAACAATCTGCTGATTTAGAGGGCTATGGAATTGTTGTATCTCTTGATATCATTATGGGCCAGAAGGTTCAGATTTTTCTAGACCCTATGCTCCGTGGTGTTGCCATTCCGAATACGGAACTTTCGCTTCTGTTTGACAGCATGGAAAACAGATTACAATTAAACAGCGACGTAAAGTTCCGTGGCGGTGAAATTGTTTATTTAAATCGGAATTTTTATATGAGGGAAGGGCGCATCGTTTTCAGTGATAAACAGGATATTATGGATCCGGTTATAACGGTTCGTGCGGAAACAAGGGAGCGTGATGATGACGGTAATCAGGTGACGATTATTCTTTCTGCAGAAAATCAGCCTTTCAGCCGTTTTTCTCCGATACTTTCATCGACACCGGCAAAATCTGAAAACGAGATTATGGAGCTTCTTGGACAGATTGTGGCCGGGGATTCCCAGAATATCGGCAGTCTGCTTCTTTCCACCGGTGACTATGCAGTCCAGGTAACCGTAATGCGTAAGATCGAGAATGCATTGCGTGATTTATGTAATTTTGATATATTCTCAATACGTACAATGGTACTGCAGAATGCCATGAAGCAGGGATTAAATCTCAATACCGGCAGCAGTAAAATTACGGCTGGTAACTTTTTTGATAATTCGACTGTTTATATTGGTAAATACTTTGGAAGTCAGCTGTATACTGATGCCCTGCTGCATTGGTCCTATGATGAAACCAGGGTAAATGATAGAACAACAACCGGTGGGCTTGTTTTTCAACCGGAGTTCGGACTGGAAATGTCCAGCCCGTTTGTGAATATACGGTGGAGCATAGCACCGGACATAGATTCAATGAAAAATAATCTGTGGATTCCAAATACTTCTGTCACATTGTCGTGGAAATTTACATTTTAATGATATGATACAGCAATTAAATAAAGAGGAGTCTTTATGTTTATTACCCGCCGCGTATTTTTCCGTACTGTTTTTTTTATCTGTTTTCTTTTCTGCTCGTTTGTTGCGGCGGCACAGGAGACTGATAACTGGTATATAAATAAACCTATTTCGTCCATAAAATTTGATGGTCTCAAAAATATAAAGAAATCAGAGCTTGACGGTGTTATAAGCAACTTCATCAACAAGCCTTTTACAGATGAACTTTTCAGCAATCTGCTTGACCGTATTTATGCTCTTGATTTTTTTGATGACATTTCTCCCCGGGCCCAGCATGATGCGGCAAAACCCGAAAACGTACAAATCGTTTTTACCGTGAAGGAAAAGCCGGTCATATCGCATATTGTATTTTCCGGCAATCATAAACTTCGCAATGGCGAATTGCGTGATATTATAAGTATAAAAGCAAATGATATTTTTGTGTCCAGTAAAGTGCTCCTTGATGAAAGGGCTATCCGTGATAAATATCTTGAAAAAGGTTATATGGATGTAAAAGTAACTTCCGATACTTCGCAGGATAAAGACGGGACGGTTGTCACTTTTATTATAGATGAGGGGTACAATACCATAATTACGGATATACAGTTTTCAGGTAATAAACTTGTTTCTTCAAAAACGCTTGCCGGCCGTCTTAAGATGAAAAAGCAGGGGCTCTTCAATAATGGCGCATTTGAGGAGTCGAAACTCGAAACTGACAAACAGGAAATCCTGAAATATTACCAGGATGCCGGCTACGTAAATGCAGCGGTTGTTGATGTAATCCGTACGGAAACGAAAAATGAAGAAAAGAAACGTAGTGAGATGACCCTTACTTTTATGATACAGGAAGGGGCCCAGTATACGTTCGGCGATATAACATTTAATGGTAATACGATATTTCCGGCATCACAGTTGACCGGACTTATAAAACTGAAAAAGGGTGATATTTTCAATCAGACGAAGTTCCAGGAAAGTATGATGGCTGTTGCGGACCTTTACTATGAAAACGGTTATACATCGAATCGTTTTGATCCCCAGATGAACAAGGATGCGGAAAAAAATATCGTGTCTGTGACCGTACAGATACAGGAAAATCCCCGCAGTCATGTTGAGAAAATTATTGTCAAGGGGAATACGAAGACCAAGGATTATGTTATCCTGCGTGAAATGCCGCTTGAACCGGGAGATGTTTTTTCCAAGGCGAAAGTAACGACGGGATTACGGAATCTGTATAATCTTCAGTATTTTTCTGCCATAGTGCCTGATGTCATAGCGGGTTCTGAGGATAATCTTGTTGATCTTGTTCTTTCCGTAGAAGAACAGTCAACTACCAGTATTGAATTCGGTCTGACTTTTTCGGGCGTTACGGATCCCGATGAACTGCCGTTTGCGCTTTTTGTCAAGTGGCAGGATTCCAATATTAAGGGACTGGGGAAAACTGTTTCAGCAAGTACTACAATATCAACGGAAGAGCAGTCCGTTACCGTTGGATATGGCGAGGACTGGCTTTTTGATAAACCCATAAGTTATTCTGAATCCCTTACATTTTCGCATGCTACTGAAACATGTTTGAGAAATGCGATTCTTTCTGACGGTACGCTTGATACCGACGACTATTATATGGATTATCAACAGTGGAGCGTAACACTTAATTCCTCGTTAGGGCACCGCTGGACACCGGATTGGGCGATATTATCTGTTTCCGGCGGTTTGACAAATACGCTGCGTAATAATGAGTATGACGATCACCTGTTTATGCCGGTTGATACCACTGTAAGCGATTATGCCAATAACTGGGGACTTAAAAATGCTGTATGGACCGCTTTTTCCATGGATGACCGGGATATCAATTATGATCCGGCGAAGGGCTGGTTTTGGAGTCAGCGTATCACATGGTACGGTTTGACCCCATGGGAAGATGAATTCTATTTGCAGACTGCAACAAAAGGTGAATTTTATTTGACGCTCTGGGATCTTCCTGTTACAGAAAAATGGAACTGGAAGATGGTTCTTGCAGCTTATAGTGGTATGACATTGCAGTTTCCTGCTCCCAATTCGACTGTCGGAAGAACAAGTCAACTTTATATAGACGGTATGTTTAATGCGCGCGGCTGGACAAGCATTTATAATTCCGTGCGGGGCCGTGCAATGTGGAGTAATTATCTTGAGCTTCGTATGCCGGTGGTAAGGGGAGTTCTTGCCCTTGACGGCTTTCTTGATGCAGCTGCTGTCAAGAATTCACCGGGAGCCATGTTTAGCGATTTAAGCGTGAATGATTTTTATTTCAGTACCGGGCCTGGGATACGTTTTTCAATTCAGCAGTTCCCGCTGCGGCTCCTTTTTGCCAATACATTCCGGCATAATGATGATGGCTGGTACTGGAATAATAAATGGAAATTTGTGCTTTCATTTAATATAGTCAATAAATAACGTGTACAGGGGTTTGATAAATATGTTGAAACAGGTTTTGGTAGGAACGTTTTTTTTATTACTGGTATTTCTTTCTCCTGCGGTACTTGCCGCCCAGCAGATAACAAAATTTGCTGTCGTTGACACCAATCGTGTCTATCAGGCATATTTCCGTAATTCTGCTTCTGTACGGAATTATGAGTCAAAAAAGGCAGAATTTCAGGATGAAATTGACAAACAGACTGCAGCTCTGAAAGAACTGCAACAGAAAAAACTTGAATATGAAAAGAATGGAGACGCTGCTTCTGCTTTACGGACAGAAAGTGAGATAACAAAAAAATCTGATTTTCTCAATGAATATGCAAATGCCAAGAACGTTGAACTGGAAACACTGAAAAATTCTCTTCAGCGTTCAGATGCTTTTTATCAGAAACTTTATGAGACACTTGCCCGGATAGCAGAAAGTGAAGGATATAGTATGATTTTAAGCCTTCAACAGGCAAATGCTGTTCTCTGGTATAGTCCTTCAGTTGATATAACAGATAAAGTGATCAGCGAACTTGGACTATAAAATATTGACACGATGACAGAAGAAACCCAACAGACTCCGCTGATGGTCCAGTATCAGACGGTAAAAGACAAATATAAAAATGACGTACTTTTTTTCCGTGTCGGCGATTTTTATGAAATGTTTAATGAAGATGCGGTGGAAGTTTCGCGTTTACTGAATCTTACGCTTACACACAGGGGAGATAACCCGATGTGCGGCATACCGTATCATGCTGCGAAGATTTATATAGCGCGCCTTTTGCGGCTGGGGAAAAAAATTGTTATTTGTGAGCAGGTTGGCGAGATAGCCCACGGAAAAGGTCTTACAGAAAGAAAAGTCCTGGAAGTAATTACGCCTGGGACGGCTGTTGAATCAGAGTATCTTGAAGGTAGTATAAATAATTATCTTGCAGCACTTTGTATTACCCATGGCATGGCAGGGTTTGCATACATCGATGTAACAACGTCGTCTTTCAGTGCAACTTCCTGGCAGGCTGCATCCATGGTTGAAAATTTCCCGAAAGAGCTGGGGAGATGTTCTCCGCGTGAATTACTGCTGCCGCAGTCTTTGAAAACGAATGTCGTTATTCAAAATGCTCTGTCAGAGGTTCCGGGAATGTCTGTTTCGTATTATCCTGACTGGGATTTTTCTGCGGAACTTTCATATAAACGACTTATCGGGCAGTTCAGAACTGCCAATCTTCAGTCCTTTTCCCTTCAGGAAAATTCGCCCGAAGTTCCTCCAGCCGGATTCCTGCTTGACTATCTTGAAAAAACAACAAATACTTCTGTTCCCCATGTAAGCGGTATTCATGTATACCGTGATACAGAGTATGTCGTAATAGATGATTCGTCACGAAGAAATCTTGAACTTGTTGCCAATCTCAGGGATGGAAGTTCCCAGTATACGCTCCTTGAGTGCGTAAATTATACCATGACAGCAATGGGAAACCGGATGATACGCAGCTGGCTTCTTTCCCCTCTGACGGATTTTAGGAAGATTACTTCCCGTCAGGATCATGTTGCGCTTTTTACAGAAAACAGACTGCTTCTGAAAAATGTGCGGGAAAATCTTTCTCCGGTACTTGATATTGAACGTCTTGCCGGGCGTATAGCAATGGACCGCGCCCATGCCAAAGATTTGCAGGCTCTGCGCTCTAGTCTCGAATCATGGCTGAAAGCGAAAAATATTCTTCTTGATTACGATTTTGCATCCGATTCTTCCAGTCCTGCAGAAGAAATAGTTGATATGATCAAAAAAGCAATATTGGATGATCCTGCCACTTCGCTGACTGAGGGTGGAATTATAAAACCCCACTGGTCCCTGGAACTTGACCATTATCGTGATATTCAGGCAAACTTTAATCAGATACTTGATACCTATCTTGAAGAAGAAAAGAAAAATACAGGAATTCAAAATCTTAAGATCCGCAACAATCGTAATGCCGGTTATTATATTGAAGTAACAAAAGGTAAACTGGAATCTGTTCCGAAGCATTTTATAATCAGACGTTCGTTATTAAACGCAGAACGTTATACAACGGAAAAGCTTCAGAAACTTGAACAAGATCTGAACAGTGCAGGTACAAAGATCATTGAGTCCGAACGAGATCTCTTTCTTGAAATCAGAAATAAACTTCATGAATATGTACCGTATCTTCTGCAAACTGCCCGTGAGATTGCTTATACGGATGTTACTGCTTCGTTTGCCTATGCTGCTGTGTTGCATAACTGGGTACGTCCTGTTGTTGATAACAGTACCGTATTCACTGTTACTGCAGGTCGTCATCCCGTCGTCGAACTGCATCTTCCTACGGGAGAGTTCGTTCCGAATGATCTTGCCATTTGTGGAAGGGAAACGCAGGCAGATGGAGAAATACCGTCAGAAACAACAGAGTGTGATATTGCATGTTCCCGTATTTCTTTTGCACTCATTACCGGTCCTAATATGGCAGGTAAAAGTACCTATCTCAGACAAAATGCGTTGATAGCCCTCCTTGCACAGACAGGATGTTTCGTGCCGGCAAAATCTGCTCATGTAGGAATTGTAGATCGTATTTTCTGCCGGGTGGGGGCAAGTGATAATCTCGCCCGTGGTGAATCCACGTTTCTGGTTGAAATGACGGAAACCGCACATATACTCCGGGCAGCGACCGTCAGATCTCTTGTTATTATGGATGAGGTAGGACGCGGTACTTCAACAGAGGATGGTCTTTCGATAGCATGGGCTGTTTCTGAGTATCTGCTTGATACACTTAGATGTAAAACACTGTTTGCGACTCATTATCACGAGTTAACACGGATGGAGCATCCTTCGTTGAAAATGCTCTGCATGGATGTTGAAGAAAAAAATGGCTCTGTTATATTTTTACGTCAGGTTAAGGATGGAGCTTCAGAAGATTCTTACGGCATTCATGTTGCCCGCCTTGCTGGAATTCCCCAGTGTGTGATAGACCGTGCAAACATCATTCTTTCACATATACAATCTGTCGCGGCTGATCGTCCAGTGCTTACCGACTCAGATATTGCCGGATCTTCGAAATCTCTTTCTGTTCCTGATTCCCCCGGATTATTCAGTGATGAGGAAATGATCCTTGATGAAATACTTTCAGCAGATCCCGATAACATGACACCTCTTTCCGCGTTACAGACCATCAGCCGATGGAAAAAAGCACTCTCCGGAAAATAGATTTTTTCTTAGAAGTATTTTCATAACTTCTGTATTTTATCTATTTTATCAATAGTAATATATATGAAATACCTAAAAAAAATCCTATATGGCATACTTGATGTCTTTCGTTTTGTGTTGTCATATTTTTCCGGTGGAACGGAATGTCTTGGCTGCGGGATACAAAGTTATGTTGTTCCTCTGTGTCCTGAATGTAAAAAGGAACTCTTTGCATTTATACCTTTTTCGGATAACAGACGTTGTCAGGTCTGCGGGAAGGAACTGATTTCAGAATTCTGTATCTGTCTTCAATGCCGCAACAACCCGCTGATTGTGCATGCTGATGGTGTTTTTCCCATTTTATCGTATCGTTTATGGAAAAAAATGCTGTTATTCCAATGGAAAATAAGAGGGCTACGGGCTTTATCAGTACTGTACGCTGATTTAATGCACAAGGCGATACAACTTGTAGAGCACCAGCAGGGATTGCAGGGAGTGCCTGTTGTTCCTGTGCCGCCACGCAGGGGGAAATTGCGCCGTACCGGCTGGGATCAGATAGAAGAATTGTGTGGATATCTGAATATATACTATGGCCATCGCATTATTCCTGTTCTTACAGGAAGTTCTATTGAACAACAGAAAAAATTAAATCGTACCGAAAGAATTGCACAGATGCATTCGCGTTACCGGCTGAAAAACATGGCGGTGATAAAGAAAATACTGAATGGAAAATTGCCGCCAGTTGTCTTTCTTGTTGATGATATTATAACGACAGGGGCCACGGCAGAGTCGTGTGCAGTACTTCTCAAAGGACTTGGAATATCGACAGTATATGTTATTTCACTTTTTATTGCAGATTAAAATTAGGACACCTATAATCTTGCACAATGTTGCTTTTCGATGTATCCTAATATGAATCTGTTATATGAATGCACGGAGGAAACATGGCTGATAGCGATTCTCAGTTTCAATTGGTAACATTTCAGCTCGGTGAAGAACTGTATGGCGTAGACATAATGGATGTGAAAGAAATCGTAAAGATACAGGAAGTGCGTCCAATCCCGAATGCTCCATATTACGTTGAGGGTATTTTTAATTTACGCCGGGAAATTATTCCAATAATAAATCTTCATAAACGTTTTCGTCTGAAAAAACTGTCTGCGATTGAAAGTGATGTTTCTGATTTTGAAGGCGGTTTTATCATTCTGAATATCCAGGGGAATAAAGTCGGCATCATTATTGATCGTATTGCCCGTGTTGTTACGATAAACACTGCTGATATAAAGGCGCCTCCACAGATGCTCAGTGGAATCGGTACGGAATATATACGCGGTGTTATCCGCCGCGAGAATGGATATATTATTATGCTGGATATTAACAGATTGTTCGATCCGAATGAACTCAGAAAAATTATAGATGTTAAATAGTTTTCAGTATCTTTGTTTATAAACAGGTAGGAAATGATACAGACTTTCAGCTCAACTATCCGCAGAAAGGAAATGGATGCAGTGCTGACCTGCATGGTTGATGAAAAGATTGGCCCCGGGGAACTGAATGTCCGTCTGATACAGGCTGTAAAAGATTTTTTTGCCTGTTCCGGTGCAGTAGCGTTGCGGAGTCCTGCTATAGCGTTGCGTTATGCCTTAAAGGCTTTGGATTTACCGGCAAAAAGTTCCATTATGATTTCCGCTCTGGCTCCTGTATGGCAGATTTTTACTGTTGAAGAAGCAGGGTATGTTCCATTAGTTCTTGATGTGGATGAAACAACAGGACTTATCACAACAGATATTGTTTCAGAAGGAATAAAAAACGGCGGAAGGTTACTGCTGCTTCATGAAACGATGGGAATTATGCCTGATATGCAGGGCATAATGGAATTGGGAATTCCCGTAATAGAAGATGTTTCTCAGAGTGCCGGAGCTGTATACACGGATATGAATTCTGATATCCCTGCAATGGATGAAAACTCTCCGGCTGGGGACGAATCAGCTAAATCGGGTAAAAAAGCGGGCATGTTCGGTTTGTTCTCTATTCTGGGACTCGAGGAATATGATATCATTACAGGTGGCGGCGGCGCTGTCCTTATGGCTCCCGGAAAAAGAGAGTGGGTAGTTCTCAAAAAAATTGCTGACGTACTACCGGAAACGGATTTGCTGCCGGATATAAACAGTGCACTTGCCTGTGTGCAGATAAAAGAATATCAGCGTAATGAGGCTGTAAGAAAAGATATATTTACTTTATATCAGCGTTCGCTGCTTTCCGGGAAAAATAGAACATATATACGTGCTCCTGATGAAGGCTCTGCAGCATGGTCATTTCCTGTTATCATTGCCGGGAGTTTTAAAGACGTAAAACAGTACGCAGTAAGAAAGGATATAGAAATACGTCCTGCTTATGAGCATTCGGTTATAAGCAGATTTGATGATGAAATGTCTTTATCATTTCATCATGCAAAGTCTTTATTGCTTCGTTGCGTACTTTTTCCGCTGTATCCCCGTCTTGGTAAATCCCAGATTCAAAAAATAGCCAGAGTTCTCGGAACGCTGCCGTAAGGCCGGTATAATGCATGAAAAAATGTTTAATCGTCGAAAATATACATAAAAAAGAAGCTGAACAGCTGGGAGACAGTATCGGGGCTTTCCTTAAAAAACATGATATTGCCGTATCTTATTACCGACTTGATAAATGCAATGAAGAAAGCACTTTCAGCGGGAATGACTTTGTTGTTACGCTTGGTGGTGACGGAACGGTATTGTATGCGGCCCGGGGATGTGCGCCGTATGGAATTCCTGTTTTTCCTGTTAATCTTGGTGAATTCGGGTTTATCGCCGGGGTGCAGAAAGTAACGTGGGAAAAAGATCTCCTTGCATTTCTCGAGGGAAAACTGATACCTGTGGGGCGGAATATGATACAGGTTGATGTTATACATGCAGGTAATACTATTTTTTCATCGAATGGCCTTAATGATATTGTAATTACCAGTCAGGTAGGTGCTCAAACTTTGCTGCTGCAGGTTGTTTATAACCATGCCCCTCTCGGACTGTTCAAAGCAGATGGGATTATTGTTGCGACCGCGACAGGTTCGACTGCATATTCGGTTTCCGCCGGAGGCCCCATCATAGATCCTGAACTTGACGCTTTTGTGTTAACTCCCGTTAATTCTTTTTCTCTTTCTGTTCGCCCGCTCGTATTTAATCCGGAGGGAGAATTGAGCATACATATTCTTCCCTGGCGCAACCAGAAGGCCGTGGCAACTGTCGACGGACAGCTGCCTGTGGAGCTTACTGTTACAGATGTTGTAATAATAACGAAAGCATCTCAGAAGGCTTTGCTGGTGGGCTGTACGATAGATAATTTTTATGCTGCTCTCCGTTCAAAGTTGAATTGGGCGGGAGGTCCACATGCTTGAACAGCTTACGATAAAAGATTTTGCACTGATAGATTCTCTTTCGTTGGAATTATCTGATGGTTTTACGGTACTTTCAGGTGAAACAGGAGCAGGAAAATCTATTCTTATCGGAGCTTTGTCATTTGTTCTCGGCGGTAAGGCGGATGTAGAACAAATCAGGGCAGGTGCGAATGAAGCTGTTGTTACGGCTTCATTCGCACTCAATTTACCTGCAGCTGCAGGACAAAAAAAAACAGGCGGTAGTACGGATAATGAAGAGCCCCGGTCTGCATGGGACTGGCTTGCCGGTCACGGTATAGAACCGGAAGACGGCCGCATACTGTTGCGCCGCCTTGTCAGAAACAATGGAAAAACGGGTGCCTGGATCCAGGGATCTCCGGTAACACGATCTGATTTAGTTTCTTTTTCTGCTTTTCTGATAGATATTCATGGACAGCACGAACATCAGTCTCTTATGCGTGTTGCCGAACATCGTGTGTTTCTCGATGCATGGGCAGGTATTACGGAGAATGTCAATTCATTTACCGCATTATATGCGGAGCTCGTGCAGAAACGCAGACTTCTTGATCAGATAAACTCTTCTGAGAATGACCGGAGCCGCAGAATAGATATACTTACGTTTGCAGTAAATGAAATAACGCAGGCGAAATTGACAGCGGGAGAAGATGAAGAGCTGGGGGCTGAAGAATCAAAACTTTCATCATTTGAAAAACTGTATTCTGTCATTAAAGATATAACCGAAACTTTTGATAATGATACTTCCGGCATTGTACCGCTCCTGAAAAAAGCCCGTAATACAGTTTCCCAGGCAGTATCGCTGGATAAAGCTCTTGGTGCTCTTGATTCACGGATTGAGAGCTCTTTTTATGAGATTTCCGATATCGCGGAAGAATTCAGAACTTATTCAAATAATCTCGTATTTGATCCTGAACGGCTTGCTGCAGTACAGGACCGTATGGCGCTGATATATTCATTGAAAAAAAAGTATGCATCATCCGTATCTGCTCCTGTAAGCGATGTTATTGCCTATTGTTCCGCAGCGCAGAAGGAACTTGAAAATCTTACCGGCGGAACTGTCGAAAAAAACGCTTTGAAAGAACTCTGCGAAAGTCTCGAGCGTAGTGTATATGTTGCTGCAAAAGAGATTTCTGCTAAGCGGAGAACTGCAGCAGAAAAAATGGAAAAAGGTGTTGAGGAAGTACTTGCCCGGCTTGGAATGGCCGGGACAAGGTTTTCAGTTGATATAAAAGATAAACCTGGAACCGGAGTTGAACAGAAGTGCGGTCCGTACGGTATGGACGATATTGAATTCCTTATCAGCGCCAATAAAGGGGCGCCATTGTTGTCCCTTGCAAAGATTGCGTCAGGTGGTGAATTGTCACGGATCATGCTGGCTCTTAAAACCATTTTTGCCGAAACAGATAGTGTTCCAACGATGATTTTTGATGAAATCGATACCGGAATCGGCGGAGAGGTTGCCGTAGCTGTCGGTAGTCATATGAAAACGCTTGCAAGGAAAAGACAGATTTTATGTATAACACATCTGGCCAGTATTGCTGTTTATGCCGATAATCAGATAAAAGTTGAAAAGGGTATAGAAGAGAATGTAATGAGGACAGCAGCTTCAGAAGTAAAGGGTGAAAAACGCGTTGCGGAAATTGCCAGAATGCTTTCAGGTGATTCGGAAAGTGAGGAATCTCTTGACCATGCCCGTTCCCTGCTGCTGAAATTTAGCGGAAAGCTGTCTGATTAATAATACAGGAGGCGTAACAGATGGCGAAAATAACAGTTGATGAACGTGAGTTATATAATAAGAAAATTGAGCCCTATCAGGAGCGCGTCGCAAAATCTCTTGAGAAAGAAAAAAACATACAGGAACTTATACATAGAGATTCATCCGGCCTTGCGTATAAAAAACTGGTACTCTGTGATGAAATGATTTATGTTTCAACACTCTATATGATGATGAATACGCTTTCGCTTAAAATTCTTTCTATAAAAAACAATGATGTTCTCAATGATGCCCGGAAAACTCTGTATAAAGCGATAATATATCTGGAAGAAATTGTTTCAAATGTTGTTGATATCCCTTATTCTGAACTTGAGGTCAGACTTTCCGAAATCAGTAATACTCCGCTTGAAAAACGGTATTATCAGATCAGAAAGTTAGGACTTTCAATCAGACTGCTCATAGATGCTTTCGGTGAGAATACAAAGTGGAGATGGTCTTTTGTTGAACTGGAAGGAAGGTTTGCGGTAGTAGCAAAAAACCTGATAGATATGAGATCTGCAGCAAAAGACTATTTTGATCCCAGATCGCTTGATTATGATACAACTGTATATTATCTCCGCCTGATCAAAAAACTTCTTGAAAAATCGGCTGCCGCCTATCGGGACCGCTATGAACTTTCTACGCGGCGGCTGGATGATATCCGGATGGCAATTAACTTCCTTTTGGCTCAGCGACGGCTGTGCATTGCGACAGGAAATGTTGAAGAGGCAGAAGAGATCAGAAAAAAGGCTGTTGTCTGGAAGGATAAGATGGAAGCGGATCATAAAGCAGGGACAAGCAAGTAGATTGTATAATCGGTAGATTGTACAATTGTAAAAATGGAGTATAATATAAAAAGTTCTTTATATCATTGAATGTGTCTTTTTATTTTATGGAGGATAAGTGTGAAAAAAAACAGTTTTATTGCTGCAATTATATTATTGTCAGCATCAGTATTTGTCGGCTGTTCAAAAAATCCTAAAAAAGCAGCTTCGACTGACAATCGACCTACGGTCCGGCTCATAACAGATGCAACAGGCATTGATGATAAATCGTTCAATGCAGCAGCGTGGAGAGGTATCCTTTCATATTATGGTGACACATGGGAAAATCAATCTGCCCGGGGTACAAAATATGATGCAATAACCTGCCAGACGCAGGATATGTATATTCCGGTTTTGAAGCAGGTATCCGATGAAGCTCCTGATCTTATAGTTGTGACGGGTTTTACATTTGCAGACGCGCTTGGCGAAGTTGCACCGTTGTACCCGAAACAGAAGTATATGATTGTTGATGTAGACTGGGTCAATCAGCCTAACGTGATGCAGTTCGTTTTTACGGAGGAACAGGGCTCATTCCTTGTCGGTGCTGCCGCTGCGCTTCAGTCACAGGAAGAGAAGATAAAACATCCGAAATTCGGTTTTATCGGTGGTGTACCGGGGGCAACAATAACCAAGTTTGAAGTCGGCTATATTCAGGGGTTGAAGGCTATTATTCCGGATGCCGGGATAGTCGATTTTTATGCCAATGACTGGGGAAAACCGGAACTTGCCAAGACGCAGGCAAAAAACTGGTATGACAGCGGCGTTTATGCTATTTATTCTGCTGCAGGGGGAACAGGTAACGGTACCATTGCACAGGCAAAGGAATATCGCATGGGCGGAAAAAATGTCTGGGCTATAGGTGTCGATTCGGACCAGTATGCTGACGGTATTTACGAAGGACAAAAATCTGCGGTGCTGACATCAATGATAAAGCGTGTTGAGTCGGCAACATTGTATGCCCTCAAATCTCTTGAAAATAATACATTCAAGGCAGGAGTTGTGTCTCTGGCATTGAAAGATGATGGCGTCGGATATTCAAAGGCTAATCCTGATCTGAGTCCTGCAGTAGTGGAAAAACTTGAACAGTACAAGGCTGATATTATCAGCGGGAAAATTCAGGTTATCGGTACATATAAAGATGCGCTTGCTGCCGGAAAGGTTCCTGCCGGTCTGGGAGCTAAGGATAACTGATAAGGGATCCTGAATAGCGTAATTCGCTCTTTAGGCAGATACGCTGCGTTTAGTATACGCAGCGTTTTTTTATATGTTTTCGTATACAGACTCCATATAATCAAACATTTTCAGGAGTAGAGGTTTCTCATGAGTTTACCTGGCGGACGACCGGATATTATAGAAATGACAGGGATAACAAAAATTTTCCCTGGAGTTATAGCTAACGATGCTATTGACCTGTCAGTAAAAGAAAATGAAGTGCTTGCGCTGCTTGGTGAAAATGGAGCCGGAAAATCGACTCTTATGTCTATTTTGTTTGGTTCATACGATGCAGATGCCGGAATAATAAAAATCAGAGGAAAGGAAGTAAAAATAAAAGATCCCAATGATGCGACATCATTGGGAATCGGTATGGTTCATCAGCATTTTAAGCTTATACATAATTACAGTGTTGCGGAGAACATAGTTCTGGGCCATGAACCGAAAAAAAAGTTTGGGCTTCTTGATCTTGATGCTGCAGAAAAAAAAGTAGAAGAGCTTTCAGGATTATACGGATTAAAGGTTAATCCAAAAGATAAGATAGAGGATATAACAGTTGGTATGCAGCAGCGTGTAGAAATCTTAAAAGTCCTATACCGCAATGCAGATATTATTATATTTGATGAACCGACAGCAGTGCTGACGCCGCTGGAAATAGACGATCTTATGCTTATAATACGACGCTTGAAAACTGAAGGAAAGACAATTATTATAATCACACATAAGCTCAGAGAAATTAAAGCTGTCGGAGATCGCTGTACTGTATTGCGTCGTGGAAAAGTTGTTGGAACAGTGAATGTAGCTGATGTCAGCGAACAGGATCTGGCTGAAATGATGGTCGGTCGTGCAGTTAAATTTGAAATAGAGAAAAATCCACCTCATTTCAGAGAAACGGTACTCAGTATTGAAAATATATCGGTAAGGAATTCCCGTGGACAAATGGCAGTAAAAAATCTCTCGCTCAATGTCCGCGCAGGCGAAATAATGGGAGTTGCAGGGGTTGATGGCAATGGTCAGTCGGAGTTGCTCTTTGGTCTGACCGGTATGTCTCCGCTTGAAAGCGGTCGTATCCTGCTGCATGGTAAGGATATTTCAAGATATGCAATACGCCAGCGGATAGAAGCCGGTATGGGGCATATCCCGGAAGACCGGCAGAAGTACGGTCTTATAAAAGATTTTACTGTAGCTGAAAACGTTGCACTTAAAAATTATTACAAAGCACCATATACTTTACATGGATGCGTTCTTGTTGAAACCGAAATGCAGAAAAGAGCTGATGAACTGATTTCAGCTTTTGATATCCGTGCAGGTAAAGGTTCTCTGACGCTTGCAGGAAGTATGTCAGGCGGAAATCAGCAGAAACTGATCATTGCGCGTGAAGTTGATATGGGAAGCGATGTACTTGTTGTGGCACAACCAACCCGGGGTCTGGATGTAGGTGCTATTGAATATATTCGTCGGCGTATACTGGCAGAACGTGATAAAGGCCGTGCCATTCTGCTTATATCATTTGAACTTGACGAAATAATGAATCTGTGTGACCGTATTGCGACTATTTCCAAGGGGACTATAGTCGGTGTGGCAAATTCCGGTGAAGTTACAGAGCGGGAGATCGGATTTATGATGGCAGGTTCAAAAGACACCATAGCGGAGGAAACAGCATAATGAATGATATTGGTATGATGAATAGAGAAGAAAAATTTACTTCCTTCCTTCTGCATTCTGACGGTGCCGTTTCCGTACTGGTGGTTATTTTCGGTTTCCTTTTTGCAACATTACTTGTTATTACCGTCGGACGGAATCCTTCCGGCATTTATAAATCCCTTCTGCAGGTTCTGACCGGTTATAATATCAATAATGGAAAATGGAATGCCCGTTATGTCGGTGACTGGCTTAATTATTCGGTGCCGTTTGTACTCTGCGGATTTTCGATGGCGTTTGCCGCTCGTGCAGGATTATTCAATATCGGTGGTGAAGGACAGTACATTATCGGTATGACCGTTGCCCAGCTTGTAGCGCTTACTTTTCCTCTTGTTCCTTTTTTTCATGTTGCTATAGCAGTTATACTGGCAATCCTGGGCGGCGCCCTCTGGGGCGGAGTCGTAGGATATCTTAAAGCCCGCTTTGAGGTCTCGGAAGTAGTAGCTACAATCATGCTGAATTATATAGCCTTATACCTTTCGCGTATCATTACCATTGCGATTCCCGGTACAAATACGTATAAAACCGTCAACTATCCGGAAACCGCAAGCTTGCGTCTGGGATTTCTTTCAGACATGACTAATGGTTCGACTCTGAATGCCGGATTTTTCCTGATGCTCATATGTGTCATTTTTTATTGGTTTCTGCTTGAAAAAACGAATATGGGTTTCGGGCTTCGGGCTACAGGGTTTAACAAAGATGCTGCCCGTGCGGCAGGCATACCTGTCGTTTCAAGTATTGTTATAGCTATGGCCGCATCAGGTGCGTATGCCGGACTCGGCGGTGGCCTCGTTGCACTTGGTTCATTCAGATATGGCCGGGTTATTGCAGGAATGGATAATTATGGTTTTACCGGAATTGCAGTTGCACTGGTAGGTAATAATACAGCATCAGGAACATTGTTTGCAGGACTTTTGTTTGGTATGCTTCAGGCTGCACAACCGCTTATGCAGACTAACAACATTCCGAAAGAAATTACCTTTATTATTCAGGGGCTTGTTGTGGTATTTATTTCACTTAAGACGGGACTTCGCATATTTCTTGTCTGGAATGAAAAACGTGAAAATATGAAAGCTGCATCGAAGACCGGAACGGGAGGAAAGAAGTGAATATATTCTTTGGGATGCTTCCTTCAATACTAATGATCGTTTCACCGATTATGATTACAGCGGCTGGTGGAATGGTCAGTGAACGTAGCGGAGTTACGAACATCGCACTTGAGGGGTTGATGGGGATAGGTGCATTTTGTGCTGCCGCCTCTCATGTGCTTATGGAACCTTTCGTGCCCGGTTCTGAATGGATCGCTCTTTTTATTGGTGCATTTTTCGGGATGTTGTTTTCTGTAATACATGCATATGCATCGATATCACTTAATGCTGATCAGACGATTTCCGGTACGGGTATAAATTTGCTGGCTAATGGTATTACAATTTTCTTTTCTCAGATATTATTTTCTGCTGATCGGACCAGACCTTATAAAGTTGGAATGATGCCCGGTTTTATGGGAATCTATCCAACAGCCTGGATAGCAGTCAGCATAATGCTTATCATATGGTTTGTTCTGTATAAATTACCGTTCGGACTACGGCTTCGTGCCTGTGGTGAGCATCCGGATGCTGCTGCTTCAGTCGGTATCAATGTACGGGCGCTCCGGTATTTTGCTGTACTTTTATCGGGTTTTCTTGCCGGCTTGGCAGGAGGATGCCTTGTATTGACGGAAACAATCCAGTTTACGAGCAATACGATTAATGGAACAGGCTTTATTGCGCTTGCTGCTGTTTCTTTTGGCAGGTGGAATCCTCTGGGGGTTTCAGGTGCATCATTATTGTTCGGAACGGCTGTTGCCTTTGCAATCTATGTGATAAATATTCCTGTCCTGAGTACGATGTTTCCATCAGAGTTTTTTAATCTTTTGCCGTATGTAATAACACTGCTTGCTCTTGTTATTTTCAGCGGTAAAAATTATGCCCCTGCGGAAGATGGCAAACCGTATATAAGTGGTGCTTCATAATGCTTGACAAAAGATTTGTTTTACGGATTTTCGAGGCTTTTTCCATAGAACGCTGGAATGATCTGATAAGGCCATTCGATATAATAGAAATGGATAAAGCAGCCGAGAAAATGGTTCTGGCATATCTCATCGGAAAATTTGAAGAAAACCAGGGGAAGGAGATTGATTGGGAATGGATAATGTATGCATCCCTGTTTGATCTGCTGAAAAAAATTGCACTGTGCGATATAAAGTCTCCTGTACAGCATTTGATAAAAAAGGAGTTCCCGCAGGAATATGTGCGGTTGAATGAATGGGTACTGAACCAGTATCGGCCTCTTATTTATGATGATGAACTTTTTTCACGATTTACCATGTATATCGGTCAGACCTCCGGATCAATACCTCTTGATGGAAAGGAAAAACTGACCGTCCGAGTATTTAACGCTGCTCATAAATATTCCACGCTCCGCGAACT
Source organism: Treponema sp. UBA1798 (assembly GCA_002319875.1). Classification (GTDB taxonomy): domain Bacteria; phylum Spirochaetota; class Spirochaetia; order Treponematales; family Treponemataceae; genus Treponema_D. Next base: position 38,149 of record DCFS01000248.1, read on the forward strand.
TGAAATGATTTCCCTGGTGAATGAACAGCATCGCCTTGATAAAATTGAAAAAGAGCTATATGCGGATATTCAAAAATATCTCGATCTCCGGGGATTACAACTACTGTTGACGAAACAGCGTCCATTTGAATTTCTTATGATTCTGGAACAATTACGATTCCAGCGCAGGTGGAATCAGACTCCAAGAGTGCCTGTAACAAGTGTTTTAGGACATAGCTTTTTTGTTGCAATTATAACACTGCTTCTCTGCCGGGAAACAGGTATAAAAATGTCATTCCGGCGTCTTTATAATAACTTTTTCTGTGCTTTATTTCATGATTTACCTGAGGCTGTTACGCGGGATATTATTTCTCCGGTAAAGCAGGCAACTGACGAACTACCGCAGATTGTTAAAAAAATAGAAAATGAAATAGTAAAAAAAGAACTTGTCCCGCTTATGGA
>DCFS01000162.1 GCA_002319875.1 Treponema sp. UBA1798
TTAAGCTGATACAAAACCTGTTCTTTTATTTCTGTATCTGATTTTTCAACCCATGTTTTCTGTACGAGAAGAAGCAGATTATTACTGAAACTTTCAATCAGTTTATTTTCTGTAGATGTTGTCGGGATAAAAAAAGTTTTCCTGTCTGCTCCAAAAGCGACTGCAATTTCAAGAGCCGCACTGGCAACCTTTTTAGAGTCTGTTTCATCCGTCAGCGTTTTGACAGCGGTCACAACGTCTTTATTAATAAAATCGTCAATAAGGGCATTTGTCATAGGCATTCTTTTTTCTGATTGGAGCATACTTTATAATAGTTTTTTACTTCGGAATATTCAAGAGGCGGACAGTCATGGGAAGGTTGCATTATAGTGAAAAAACGGGATGCTATATTGAAGCATCTGGTTTTAGAGAGTATCATTTACTCAGGTATAAAAACTTTAAAGGATCATTATATGGAAACACAGGAAGAATTGACCGATAATAACCAGTCCGATATTTCTCTTGCCGAACAGTTCAGTGCACGGGTTTTGCTGAAAGCAGCGAAAATTGTCAGCGTTGAAAAACATCCCGGTGGTACACAGCTATATATACTGACACTGAATGCAGGCGATACCGAGCCTCGTCAGATTGTGAGTTCTATAGTTTCTTTTTATAAAGAGGAAGCGCTGTTGGGGAAAACAATCGTGCTCGTGTATAATCTGAAACCTGCAAATTTTCGTGGAGTCAGAAGTAATGGAATGTTACTTGCAGCTTCTGATCCTGCAGTAAAAGAGACGGAGACTTGTGAGGTTCTGTTTGTTCCTCAGTTTGAACCTGGTACCATCCTTGAACCGGAGGGTTGCCCGGAACCGGATCAGCCTCTGTGCTATGTAAAGCCGGATAAATTTTTTTCCATCCCCCTTTATACAAAAGACGGCTTTATGGAGGTAGGCGGAAAGAAGATAGGTTCGTGCGGGAAATATGTTACGGCTCAGGTATACCGCAATGGTTCTGTCGGCTGACAGGTAAGGCAGCTTTTATATAAAATGCCTGATATTGTTTTTGCAGCTGTGAATGCCCGTTATAATCATACTAATCTTGCCGTTCGTTCGATTACTGAATATATCAGAAAACAGTGGGCTTTATCGTATCCTGCTGCTGTAATGCCCACCATAGAATTCGGCGAATGGACGATAAACCAGCCTTTGCTTGAAATCCTGCGTGGAATTGCAGTATTAAAACCGCATATTATTATGTTTTCGGTATATATATGGAATGCGGAAATTATGGCCAGGCTGATCCCTGAACTGCCTAAAGTTCTGCCCGGTTGTATCGTTATTGCAGGAGGCCCTGAGGCAGGATATCATGCCGGACAGATGATAAACTGTCTGGATTCACTTGATGCGGTTATTGCGGGAGAGGGTGAACAGACTTGTCTGGAACTGGCATTCCTGTATTCGCAGTATGCACAGAAACGGGATGTTGCCGGTTTTTTGGATGCTGCGGGAAATATCCCCGGTGTATATTCCAGAATACGGAACAAAACGGATACGTTCCATGTACGTTTTGGAGGTACCCGTACGCCTGTAAAAGATCTCGGAGTACTTGCATTTCCATACCCGCTGATAACAGATCCTGATAACCGTATCTATTATTACGAATCTTCCCGGGGATGTCCGTTCAGGTGTTCTTATTGTCTTTCGTCTGTGGAACGAAACGTCCGTTTTATGCCACTGGAGCGCGTATATACTGACTTGCAGCGTTTTCTTAATGCACGGGTAAAACTTGTGAAATTTGTGGACCGCACCTACAATCTTGACGATGCCCGTTATATTGCTATCTGGCAGTATATCCTTGAACATCATAACGGATATACAATGTTCCATTTTGAAATTGAAGCTGAATATCTGAGTGAAAAAGCGCTGGATTTTATTCAGCGTATTCCGCCCGGAGTCATGCAGTTTGAAATCGGTGTCCAAAGCACAAATCCGGAAACCCTGAGGGCTGTAGGACGTTCTCCGGAAATAGTAAAACTTGCCGAACATGTCCGCCGGATACCACCGTCAATTCACAAACATCTTGATTTGATAGCCGGGCTTCCTTTTGAGGGCCTTACATCGTTTGCCCGGTCTTTTAATGAAGTTCTGGATATGGAACCTGATATATTGCAGCTGGGGTTCCTGAAAGTTCTTTACGGGACCTCTATGGAAAAATATGCACGTGAACATGAATGGAAATGGATGTCGTCAGCTCCATATGAAGTTCTTTCTACCCCGTATTTGTCGTATACTGATCTGCTGTTTCTGAAGGATATTGAAGTGCTGCTGGACATATTTTATAATTCAGGCAGTTTCGATACACTTGCCGGGTATATCGGCCGGAACGGGGACTGGTGGGATTTTTTTTCTTCATTTCTCATCTGGAGCAGGAAAAACGGTTTCCTGGAGATGCCGCACATCGGGGACAGCTGGTTTGAATATGCTGACCGTTATTTTGGAAAGGAAAACAATTACCGGATATTCCATGAACTGCTCAGATTTGATTTTTTGAAAAACGGAAAAAAAGGCCGGTTTCCGGTATGGTGCGAACGGAATTATGACAAAGAAGCTCACCGTTCGGCCCTTTTACGTTATACTGGATTTGGGGAAAATATTACTGCAAGTCCGCGGCTTGCATATGCATATTCGGAATACGACATGTTCGGTATAAATCCGCTTGATCCGGAACACACTGAAGCCGGGCGCCGGTATCAGGTTCTTTTTCTGTATCCGAAGCGGGGGGAAAAAGATGCAGAACAGACAACTGTGTTTATGTTCTGAAGATGCAATGATTCAATTATGCTGCTCCTGATAAAACCGATTCCTTTATTCGTGCGCTGGGGATGCCGATTCTGTGCTGAAGTATTCATCCGGTATCCAACCCCCACGTGCTGACCGTTTGAATATACCGATTGTGTTAACTGGTATATCTGTCCGGATATGCATCTGCGCAAAATGGTCAAGCGCCGCCGGAATCGCTTCATGGGGAATATCGCGGTTCGCAACAGTCAGATGCGGAGTAAAAGGACGCATGTCGTGTCGTATAACTCCCGGCAGTATCTGCTGGAAATTGTTTAACACAATATCGTAGAGCATATTCCAGCTTTTACCTGCTTCGATAAAAGCGAAAATCGTTCTGTCAGAAAAAGAACCGAATCCATCCACTTTTGCGGTAAAAGGTAAAATATGAAGCTGTTTTGCTTCTTCCATAGCTGCATGGACAGCTTTTTTTACATCGGAACCGGTATATGTACCAGGCAGATGAAATGGAGGTATCAGGGTTATATGTATCGGTGTACCATACCCGCTATGGCATCCGTATTGATTCTGCATCCATACACGGCATTGTTGCAGAAGATCAGCAAGAAATTCCGGTACGATAATACCGATAAAATGGGTTTGCTCTGTAATTTGGTTTATCGTTTTCATAATATTACTATAACATAAATTCTTCTG
>DCFS01000228.1 GCA_002319875.1 Treponema sp. UBA1798
GCTGCAGCCTGAACTGCATCTTCTCCGGCACCTCCCGTGATAATCGCAACGGAATGTATGTAATTTTTTCCGAACGGGAAAAGGTGAAAAGGTCCCCCATCTTCCGGTAATGATTTCTGTGCCAGCTCGGTAAGTGTGACCGGCGTATGAAGCAGTCCCCGTACCCCGATAGACATACCTCTCCATTCGCCGAAAGGTTTCAGATTATCCAATCCGATTCTTTTTGCCAGTCCGTAATTATTTCCAACCTCAGGATTTGCATCAAGCGGAATATGGCTTGCATAAAGTGCGATATCATGTTTGATAAAGGAAGCAATACGCATATAGTGATTCCCGGTAACCGTATCGCAGCTTCCCCAGAACAATCCGTGGTGAACGAAAAGCAGCTGTGCACCGAGTGCGGCTGCTTTTTCAACGGTGGCAAGGCATGCATCAACGGCAAAGGCTACTTTTGTTATTTTTTTACCGTCAGGATCAGCGTTTGTGATCTGTATCCCGTTTCGTGACGGATCTGCAGGAAAATTTTCTTTCTTAAGAAATGAATTGAAATAAAAATCAAGCTCATTAAGCGTCATTTAGAACCTCCTGCTGCCGCGACGGCTTTCTGCGTCTGTAAGACCATATATCTTGGTATGAATAACGATGCATCCCGGTTGATACCGTTTATAAGATAGGCCAGCAGGGGGGAAGTCTGCTCTATACAACCGTATCCGGATGTTTTATATTCCTTTATATTACCGAGCATATAAGTACCGGTAACCTGATAAGGATATTTCTGGCGTATAAGCCCGAGCGCATCGGATTCCATGGCATCGCCAATAATAAACAGAGGTGTTCCGGAACCAAGTATGTCTGTTCCGAGGGAAATAAGAGAGTCATATTCCCGGACGGTATTTTCCGTAAAATTTTTGTCCATTGATTTAAACCGTTCTGTCTCTTTTTCAGACAGATATATCATTGCTGCCCGTCGTAGTATGGGTGAGTCTAATTTGCCGGATAGCCAGTGCCCGTCCGGCATATAAAAATCTGCGGCAAGAACGGTATATCCGGCGTTAGCCAGAAGTGTCAGGTATGGCAGATACCTTGCCGTATCAGCCCGTTTATCTGCCGAAAAAATAATAGCCGTTTTTTTTGGAGCTATGTTACTTCCCGGTTTGAATGTCCATAATATTCCACGGGTTTTATCCGAAAGTTTGTCTTTTATTTTTACACCGGCAGAAAATGATCCTGTTACTGCCTGTTTTGTAACCGATACGTTAAAACGAGCCGGCGGTACAGGCACAGGCCTGAAGTAAAGGGCAACCGCCGTTACGGCAATCGAGCATATAAAGAGAAACAGGGAAAAAATATAAAAAGCGGGATTATAGTGGTCAATATAAAGATGTGCCATAAAGCGGGACATTGCATGTATATTGGAAAGGAATACAAGCGCAGTGAGCAGAAATATGGCAGCTTCCATAAGCGTAAGGCCCCATGCGGTGATGAGAAGAAAAGAAAGAACCAGAGCGACAGGTGCCAGAATCGTGATGTGAACGATTTTCTCCCGTTTAATGAAGAAAATACGACCGCAGATGATGATAAGCAGGCCAAGGCAGAGAAGCTCTCCCAGCAGTAAATCAGACATATCACTATAGTATACGAAAAGATAAACTGCATCAATAATTTCTTAAAAAACTTTCGGAAGGCTTTTTATTTTCGACTTTATATGATAAACTTCATAATAAAAATTGTGTGACTGTGGTGGCTGCTATATGGTCAAACCAAAAAAGATCGTTGTTGATCGGTCGAAAGTAAAGATGGCGATTGAAACGGGAATACCGCTTTCAATCACGACATATACACTTCCCCATGAAATGGAAGTGTATATGGGTGAAGTTTTGTCGGTCTTTTTAACAGAACTTGATCAGAAACAGATGATAGAATATTTAAGTTATTGTCTGGATGAACTGGTTACTAATGCGAAAAAAGCGAATACGAAGCGTGTCTATTTTAAGGACAAGCATCTCGATATTGCCAGTGAGTCTGATTACGATCTGGGAATGACAACTTTTAAAGATGATACCCTGAATAATATCCAATATTATCTGGATCTTCAGAAAAAAGCAGGATTATATGTAAAACTGATTCTGCAGATACGTAAAAACAAAATAAAAATCGAGGTGCGTAATAATTCGGATCTGACGGTTTTTGAGTATAAACGTATTCATGATAAATTGTCGCGTGCCCAGCAGTATACCACCATTAATGAAGCTGTTGCTCAGATTCTCGATAATACGGAAGGTGCAGGTCTTGGTCTCATCATTATGATTCTGATGCTGAAAAAGATTGGCCTGACTGAAGAAAACTATCAGGTCCTCTGTCAGGATGGTGAAACCGTAAACAGAATTATTCTGCCATTGAATGAAAAAACGCAGAGCAGCCTTTCACTGCTTTCTGCTGAATTTGTGAAACTTATCGGAGATCTTCCCCAGTTTCCTGAAAACATTGTTGCTGTTAATCGTCTTTTGAATGATCCTGATTCAAGATTGTCCGATATTGCAATGCATATCAGTAATGATGTGTCTTTGACCGCGGAACTGCTCAGAATGGTCAATTCAGCTGCATTCGGGATAGCAACTTCCTGTAAGAGTATATCCGAGGCGGTCCGTCTGGTTGGCATCAGAGGTATAAAAAATCTGCTGTATTCAATAGGTTCAATGGATACCCTTGCTGCCGGTGAAGATACTGTTAAAAAGGAAATCTGGAAGCATGCATATGCCGTGGCCTTTTATTCGTACAATATGGCTCGTAATTTTTGTGCGGCCGATAAGCAGATTATAGAAGATGCATATGTCTGCGGATTGCTGCATGATATGGGCAAGATAATGTTTCAGACAGCGCATCCTGACATGATAGCAACTCTTAGCAGGATGTGTAAGGAAAAAGAAATTTCGCAGAGGATTTTTGAGCTGCTGCTTGCCGGTGTAAATCACGGTGAGGTGGGCGCTCTTATTGCGGAAAAGTGGAATTTCCCGGAAGTGATTGTAAATGTTATCAGATATCATCATGAACCGGATCTTGTTCCCGAATCGTATCATAAACTGACGGCGCTTGTATATCTTGCTGACATGATGGTTCATTATATGAAGCAGGAAATTGATTTTAATCAGATTGACAGAGATGTCCTTGATATGTTCCGAATCCCCGGGCAGGATCAGTTTGAAGGCATTGCTAACCGGCTTGAAACTTATTTCAGGCAGCAGTAATTACAATTACGCCCGGCTTGAGAGTGATTCAATCCATTTCTGCATCAGAATGCCGAATGCGACTCCTACGTTGAGAGAAGCCTTTAAACCTTTCATTGGTATTGAAACGCATCCGTAAGATGCACGGTCGATAGCCTGAGGACTTACTCCGAGTTCTTCTGAACCGATAATACATATTCCTTCCGTCGGAAAAACGAAAGAATCAATAGGAGTACCTCCTGTTTCCAGAACAAATACGGGCATGTCTTCAGGAAGCTCCGCAAGGTTCTTCCGTTCCCATCCCAGTGTTTCTATACAACCCATACCGCTTCGTATTGCTCTGTTTTGTTCCGGATTTGTACAAAAAGGCGAAATATATACTTTTTCAGCACCCATTGCTTCTGCAGTCCTGAAAATGGAACCGAGATTGAATGGTGAACGTATATCTTCTGCATACACACAGATACCGGGGTAAAAGCTTCTTTGCCGTATCACCCCTTCTCCGTCTGCTGACGGTGAATGAGGAGCAATAACGAGATCCCATTCCGCGGGAAAAGTTCCTATAATGCCGAGCAGATGATTCCGTGCGCAGTTACAAAGACGCCGTTCATCAACCGGCCGTGCAGTCAGAAGAGAATTGAGTTCTGAGGCTGCCTCCCGGGATAATTTCGGATCTTCAAGAAGAATACATACCAGCCGCCGGATGTACTCCTGTCTGGGCATATTTTTATAGGTGTATTCAGTCCCTTTTTCCGCGATACCTGCGATATCACGTTCCAGAGCACCGAAAGTAAGCGCAAGTTTCCGACGTTTCTGTCCTCCGCTAAGCTGGAAGAGTTTTGAAGGATCTATCATAGTATAAACAGTATTTCCTTTTAGTAGGCAAGTTTTATAAGATCAAACAGGTCGTCCGAAGTTACGCTGCGTGGAAGCGTATTGATGATATCAAGCTGTCCTGCATCTTCCGCAGACAGGGAAAGCTGTTCTATTGAAACTGAAAGATCTTTCAGCCGTGCAGGAATATTGGCTTTTGCCAGGCGTTGCCTGATATTTTCAGCAAACGCGGATACCATATCTTCCTGTTTATCCGTTGCTGCGGAAATACGCAAAAGCTTTGCCAGTCTGACAAGCCGGTCAGTCTTAAATTTTGCAGCATCCTCTATTATATATGGGAATAAAATAGAAGAACAAAGAGGACGGGAAAGATGGTATCTGGAGTTTATGCACAAAGAGAGTAGTGTTGCAGCGCCCGTTGAACTTGTTGCAGCCCCCAGAGATGCCATACACCCCCCTTGAGACAGAAGTACTTCCGGGGACGTTGTGATCGTAAGGGATGCCGTACCGTCGAGTGCATAGCCAAGTAATTCGACAGCTTTTTCGATTATCATATCGCTGAAAAAAGTGGCTTTCTGTGAAAGATAGGCTTCTGTTGCAATACAGAGTGTCTCAATAGCCATCGCTGCGCTCTGCTTTTCGGTAAGCGTCACGGTCATGTTCGGATCGAACAATGCAAGTTTACATAATCCGTTCTGAACCTTCAGCAGTTTTATCCGCATGGACCTTGAGTCTATGAGCGGAATGGAGTCTGTGAATAGAAATGGAGGGCAGATCATTGTAGGCAGGCATATCAGTGGAATCGGTGCGGCAGAAGGAAGCGAACCATCCATGAAAGTATACAGATCATTTATTTCATTGTAATAGGCGCATACGGCTTTTGCAATGCTTATTGTTTTTACACCGCCTGCTGCAATGACGCCGTGTATGTGAGCGTCTTTCGCAAGCACGAGAGCCTGTTGTACCGTTTTTGAATCAGGGCCATCCGGCATTTCGTTAAACAGAAAAAAATTTATTTTACGGTCTGTCAGAGATTGAAGTATTTTATCAGAAAGGCCGACTTCTTTTAAAACAGGATCCATGACTACCATATACCGGCTTCCCCAGTCACGTGCAAACTGTCCGAGTCTGGCTGAAGTATAGGAGCCGAGAATAATATTCGGTGAAATGCGAAATATAAAATCTGGCATAACGATCTCCGGTTTATAAAGTAAGGTTTTCAAAATTAATCGGATTTTGAAAATATCCTTTTATAAAAAACTATAAAAAAAGACGGAAACCTGTTCCGCCTTTTTTAATTTTACAGTCGTATAATTTTTACAGCCTTTTACTAAAGACCGTAACTTTCCATAATATGGTCTGCAGCAGAACTGATGGTATCAGCATTAAGATAGGAGGGATCTTTGATTTTCTCTTTTATCTGCGCGACGAGATCCGTACGTATATCAGGAGTTTCTGCTGCAACTTCCTTCAGATAATAGGCCTCAGACATTTTCTTCGCTTCTTCGGAAACGGAGATGGAATCTGAACCGCTGCTAACCTTTGAAGTTTCGTTCGTACGTCTGGTATTCTGTAGGTTGTTGAGAGGGTTGATTCCTCCGATTTTATCTATCATCATCTTATCCTGCCTCTATGCTTTAATTATCGGTATTTTTTTCCGGGAGTTGAGCCTTTTTCATACCGGAAACAAAAACTGCAAATTCCCCTTTTATGGATTCCCTCGAAAGAAAAATATCACGGACTTCCATAGCCGTTCCATCAATAATTTCTTCATGCAGCTTCGTAAGCTCACGACCGACAACGACCCGCCGATCTGTTTCTATATCGGCAATATCGGTTAAAAGCTTTACTATTCTGAACGGAGATTCATACAGAACAAAAGCCTCTCCTCCGCTAAGTAATTCGCGCAGTCTGCTCCGACGTTTCCCCGGTTTAGGAGAAAGAAATCCCTCGAAAATCAGGGTTTTACCGCCAGCCCCTGCCACACTGACAAGTGTAGCAAAAGCAGAAGGACCCGGAATCGGGACAACAGTATGTCCCGCCTGTCGCGCAAGTTCTGCCAGAATTGCACCCGGATCACTTATTCCCGGTGTTCCTGCATCGCTGGCATACGCAATACTCTGCCCGTTGTCAAGTAATTTAATAATTTTTTGGGCAGCAAATTCTTCATTCTGTGAACGACAGGAAATCAACGGTTTACGTATTTCAAAGTGTGTCAGAAGCTGCAATGTATGCCTGGTATCTTCGCATGCTATCACATCTGCATTCTTAAATGTTTCAACCGCACGGAATGTAATATCTCCGAGATTACCGATTGGCGTACCGACTATGTATAACGTAGACACACTATCAGTATACCTGTAAAAGTATATTTTCACAAGTATTCTTTCAGATATTTTTATCCGTCACACCGGATACTGTGTCAGGCGGTATCCGGTGTGACCTGTTTTTAGTCATTTTGATTTTCCGGAAATGTATACTGTCTGCCAGATTTCTTTACAGCTGTATACACTTTTGGGTTTCTTCTATATATTGGGCACTATGGTAAAGACAATAGATGACAAGAAAATTATTTATACGATGAATGACGTAAGTAGGGCTTACGGTACGAAAGTTGTCCTGAAAAATGTCAGTATATCATATTACTATGGTGCCAAAATTGGCGTGATCGGTCCGAACGGATCCGGTAAATCAAGTCTGTTTAAAATTCTTGCCGGCGTCGACAGGGATTTTACGGGAGAAACGATACTTTCTCCCGGATATTCGATCGGGTATCTTGAACAGGAACCTCAGCTCGAAGCTGGTAAAACTGTAAAAGAGATTGTAAGTGAAGGTGTAAAGTCCATTACGGATCTGCTGGCAGAGTTTGATAAAGTTAATGAAGAATTCGGAAATCCGGATGCTGATTTTGATAAGCTTGGTACCAGGCAGGCAGAACTTCAGGAAAAGCTTGATACCCTTGATGCATGGAATCTGGATAACAATCTGGAACTTGCTATGGATGCCCTGCGTTGTCCTCCGCCGGAACAAAAAATCGATGTTCTGAGTGGAGGCGAACGGCGCCGTGTTGCATTATGCAGACTGCTTTTACAGAAACCTGATATTCTGCTGCTTGACGAACCGACGAATCATCTCGATGCGGAAACGGTTGCATGGCTTGAAAGGCATTTGAACGAATACGAAGGTACCGTAATTGCGATAACCCATGACCGGTATTTTCTCGATGATGTTGCAGGCTGGATTCTGGAACTTGACCGCGGAGAGGGATATCCTTTTAAAGGAAATTATTCCAGCTGGCTGGAGCAGAAAGAAGCCCGCCTTGCGCTTGAAGAAAAAGGCGAAAGCCAGCGGCGTAAAGAAATGCAGCGTGAACTTGAATGGATCCATATGGGTGCGAAGGGCAGGCAGGCAAAACACAAAGAGCATATTACCAGATATGAGGAACTTCTTGCCCGTGAAAGTAATGCAAAACTGAAGGATACCCAGATTTCCATCCCTGCCGGACCCCGCCTTGGTGATCTTGTTATAGAAGCTCACGACCTCACTAAAGGTTTTGGAGACCGCCTGTTATTTGAAAATCTGAATTTCAGCATACCTGCCGGTGCAGTCATAGGTATTGTGGGGCCGAACGGTGCCGGAAAGACAACACTGTTCCGGCTTATCGCGGATGCGGCAGGACAGACCGTGGAACGTCTTGATGGAAAAAGCGGTGGAGAAAAGCCGGATAGCGGTTTTATAAAAATAGGTTCCACTGTAAAACTTGTCTATGTTGATCAGCTCCGCAGCAAACTTAATCCTGATAAGACTGTATGGGAACAACTGTCTGACGGACAGGATCTGATCAAACTGGGTGCCGTCGACGAAAAAAACAGAGCCCTGGACGGCGGGGTTCGTGAAATAAACAGCCATGCGTACTGTGCCTGGTTTAATTTCGGAGGTCCGGATCAGAATAAGAAAGTGGGAGTTCTGAGCGGTGGAGAAAAGAACAGGCTGAATCTTGGTATGATGCTCAAGGAGTCGGGAAACGTGCTTTTGCTCGATGAACCGACAAATGATCTTGACGTTCAGACTGTCAGGGCTCTGGAAGAAGCCCTTGAAGATTTTGCAGGCTGTGCACTCGTTGTAAGTCACGACCGCTGGTTTCTTGACCGTATCTGTACCCATATTCTTGCATTTGAGAATAACAGTGAAGTAAAATGGTTTGAAGGAAACTGGTCTGAATATATCGAATGGAGACGGAAGCAGTTCGGCGATGATGTCGACCATCCGCATAAAACCGTATACAGAAAAATGACCCGGTAATTATATAAACCCTGCAGACACCGGTCCGCAGGGCTCGTTTTTGGAAATACCTGCTGTCTTGACATCGTGTGCGTGTTTTTGCTATAGTAACCTATATTTTGCGGGGGTGTAGCTCATCTGGCTAGAGCGCTTGCATGGCATGCAAGAGGTAGTCGGTTCAAGTCCGATCATCTCCATAGAAAAAAATACCGTGGTCAGATAAGACCACGGTATTTTTTTGGTAACACATCATCAAGGACTTGAA
>DCFS01000039.1:0-1017 GCA_002319875.1 Treponema sp. UBA1798
GACAGGATACGACGAGAAAAATCAGCGCTCTGTTAAACCATGAAGTCCAGCCGCTTCCCGATATGAGTGGCGGCAGAAGTGCAAGCAAGACGGCGGCTATACAGACGGCAGGGGTGTAGATTCGCGCAAATCTCGTGATGAAACGTTCGCTCTTTGCCTTATTCTGCACGGCATGCTCCACAAGTTCGAGTATGCGGGCTACGGATGACTGTCCGTATGGTTTTGTTACTTCGATTTCAAGGACCCCCTGTGTATTCATAAAACCTGCAAGAACTTCCGATCCCGTAAAGACTTCCCGCGGTACCGATTCACCGGTTTGAGCAGATGTATCGACGAATGAGGAGCCTTTGCTTACGGTGCCGTCCAGGGGAATGCGTTCACCAGGTTTTACGAGAATTATCTGCCCTGTCTGAATGTCCTCCGGTTTCATTTCTTCCGGTTTTCCGTCTTTCACTACGACAGCTTTATCAGGACGTAACTTCATCAGATCATCGATGGACCTGTGTGATTTTCCGACTGCGTAATCCTGAAAATATTCTCCAATCTGATAAAACAGCATGACGGCTACCGCCTCAGGATATTCTCCGATACAGACTGCGCCGATAGAAGCGATGGCCATAAGAAACTGTTCATCGAATATCTGACCGTGAAAAAGATTCCATACAGCCTGTTTTACGACGGAAAGTCCGCAGACAAGATAAGCAGCAAGAAAAAACATCATCCGGAACAGCGGTATGATTTGTGCATACAGTGCATTAGTTTTAATAAATTCTGAGTTATCACGTAATAACGGAATATGCTCAAACACGAGCGCTGCGGCAAAGATAACTGCTGCTGTAATAATTTGACGCAGCGGAAGTCCTTCTTCTCCGGTTTCACATTTGCCGGAAGAGCATCCACCGCAGCATCCGACTGTTTTATTTATCATATATATGTCCTTTTTTTCTTTTTCTTCCATAATATTAGTGTCTCCCGATGTTTATTCGCCAATATGTTCGATTCCCTGACTCAGAATCG
>DCFS01000039.1:1272-5520 GCA_002319875.1 Treponema sp. UBA1798
TGTTCGATTCCCTGACTCAGAATCGATGTTACGTGAGAATCCGAAAGAGAATAGATCAGCGATTTTCCATCCCGTCTGAATTTGACAAGACCATTTGTTTTCAGGACCCGCAGCTGGTGGCTGATTGCTGATGTTGTCATTTCCAGTATTGCCGCGAGATCAGTTACCGCCATGTCATGTTCCAGAAGGGCGAATAAAATTCTTATCCGCGTTGAATCGCCGAATATCTTGAACAGTTCTGCCAGGTCGAACAATGTATCTTCATCCGGCATCGAATCCTTCAGAGTCCTGAGGTCCGGATCCTGTCCGGTATCTTCCTTTTTTTCTGTATCCATAATTTCTCCCTGATGACTTTGATATATCACTTGAACAACTGTTCAAATGATATATCAAAATATTACTGCCTGTCAAGAGAATTACCGGAACTTGTTATTGAAATAAGACGGCTTGATAATAGCGAATTTATAGTAGAATATTAGTATACATTGATAAGCAAGGAGAAGAATAAGATGAAAAAAATTGTTGTTTGCGGTTTTCTGTTGTCTGCTTTAGCAGTTTTCGGGATGTTCGCTAACGGAGTTAGCGATAACGCCGGTTCGAAAGTCTATACAATGAAACTTTCCACCCAATTGAATGAAACTTCAATAATGGTTCAGGGATTTAAGGAACTGGCGGACAATGTCAAGGCAAAATCAAACGGCCGGCTTATTATACAGGTTTACCCGTCCGCTCAGCTTGGCACTGATGAAGATGTTATTGAACAGGCAATTCAGGGAGTGAATGTCTGCGTTTTGACGGATGGCGGTCGTATGGGCAATTATGTAAAGGATATCGGCATTATCGGTATGGCATATTTTGCAGATAACTATGATGATGTCCTTAAAGTAACAAAGGGGCAGACTTTTGCCGGATGGACAAAAAAACTTGCTGAAGAAAACAATATCAGGGTTCTTTCGTTTAACTGGTATGACGGTGCCCGGTCATTCTACACGAATAAGCCTGTGAATGCTCCTGCCGATCTTAAGGGACTGAGAATCCGTACACCGGGGGCTCCTGCGTGGGCTGAAAGTGTTGCTGCTCTCGGAGCTACACCTGTCGCGATGCCCTGGAATGAAACATACAGCGGAATACAGTCGAAGGCCATCGATGGCTGTGAAGTTCAGCTGACTTCTGCCGTTCCTGCAAGACTCTACGAACTGGTAAAATATATGGACAAAACAGAGCATTTCCAGCTGATTAATGGTTTGATTGTCGGTGAGAAATGGTTTAAAACACTTCCTGCTGACCTCCAGAATCTTTTGATCACGGAAACTCAGGCTGAAGGTGAAAAAAATGCCCGTATAGTGGAATCAAAATCAAAAGATCTTGAAAACGAACTGGTAAAACAGGGTATGACGGTCGTTTCTGTCGATAAGACACCTTTCAAAAAGGCTGCCGATGCTGCATATGCCAAGCTTGGTTTTGCAGGTCTCCGTGCACAGATATATAAGGAAATCGGAAAGAATTAATTTATTCTGATTTTTATACGATAGGGAGTTTCCATTATATGGATTCTCCCTGTTTTTTTGTAAACTTAGGCTTTGGGGATTTTTATGAAGCGTATTGTTAAGTATTATGGGAAATTTACTCAGTTCGAGGAATTTATAACCAATATTTTTCTTGTTGCGATAACGGCTCTGGTTTTTCTTTCTGCTGTTGCGCGGACGGTGCATCATCCCTTAAACTGGGCTGTTGATGTTTCATTACTTTTATTTGCATGGGAAGTATTTCTGGGTGGGGATATAGCTGTCCGGAATACAAAACTGATAGGTGTCGAAATCATAGCGGATAAACTTCCGCCTGTGTTACAAAAGACATTATCCCTCCTCTTTTTCTGTATGATAATCGGATTTTGTCTTTTACTAACTTTTTTTGGTATAAAACTTTCACTGGAAAACACAAAAAGACTCTTTCAGGTACTTCCGATCAGTTACAGTTGGTGTACGTTATGTGTACCGGTCGGATGTTTCTTCATGGTTATTTCATCATGTATTAAAATTCATGAAATTCTGGTTCTTCCATTGACATCATGGGCCGGAAACAAGGAGCGATCTGTATGACCGGTATGGGAATTGCCGTTATAGTTTTTTTACTGTTGCTGATCCTTGGTATGCCAGTCGCATTTGCAATAGGCATTTCCGGATTGTCATTTTTTATAGCAACACCTGGTTTACCATATACTATCGTTGTTCAGAAAGCACTGGCAACGACACAATCCTTTACAATGCTTGCAATACCTCTGTTTATATTTGCAGGTAATCTGATGAATAATACCGGTATTACCAAACGGTTGATCAAACTGGCGGACGTCCTTACGGGCCATATGTATGGTAATATCGGACAGGTATCATGTGTATTATCCACCCTGATGGGCGGCGTTTCCGGATCAGCAAATGCAGATGCTGCAATGGAATCGAGGGTCCTTGGTCCTGAAATGATACGCCGCGGTTATGACAGAGGGTGGTCAGCAGCTGTAAACGCATGGACCTCATTAATTGTTTGTACAATACCTCCTTCCATGGGTTTTATAATTTACGGATCAATCGGTGAAGTTTCTATAGGCCGCCTGTTTGCAGCCGGTATGATTCCGGGACTTCTGATGATGGTTTTTCTGATGTCAGCAACGGCTGTTTCTGCCAGAAGGCGGCGGTATATGCCGGACAGGGCAAAGCCCGCTTCCTTAAAGGAAGTCGCAGCGGCACTGAAGGATAGTATCTGGGCCCTGCTGTTTCCGGTTATGCTGATTGTGTTCATCCGTTTCGGTATCATGACTCCTTCCGAATCAGGTGCGTTTGCTGCTGTTTATGCTATCTTCGTCGGTACTGTCATTTATAAGGAAATGTCTTTTAAGGTTTTGTACCAGACATTGAAAGACAGTACGAAGGATATCGCGATAGTCACCCTTATCCTTGCCCTGAGTGGTATTTTCGGATACGGCATAGTTTATGACAGTATCCCGCAGGTTATGGCAGCCGGACTTCTTGGTATTACGAGTAATCCTGATGTTATGCTGCTTATTGTGATTTTACTGCTGTTGTTCATGGGTATGTTTATGGAAACGACCGTAATCACTCTGCTTATGACGCCAATACTGCTGCCGGTAGTAAAATCACTGGGGGTGGACCCTGTCCACTTTGGTGTTATCATGATGACGGTTACAACTTCCGGTATAAATACCCCTCCTGTAGGAACGGCTCTTTATACGACTTCGTCGATTCTGGGATGTACGCCGGAGGATACGGCGAAGGCTTCGCTGCCTTTTTTTGCCGCAGTTATGATGGTTGTAGTCATTCTTATCTTTTTCCCGCAGATAAGTTTGTGGTTACCTGATCTGGTCTTCGGGCCCGTTAAATAGTATTTTATGTTCTGCAGCAGGCCTTTGAAAACAATCTCTGTTTCAGAGGCCTGCTGATTTTTACGTGAAAATAAAAAAGAACTTTCTGTGCTGACTGCCGCCGGTTGTACTCTCCTTATAGTTGTATTGTTAGTATTTGCATGTATACTATGAGGTATATGATGTGGCAGAAACTGTTTGACCCGGAAAACCGGTTCTGGATATTTATGAATAAAATAACGGACGTATTTATTCTGTCGGTATGCTGGCTGCTGTTTTCCCTGCCGGTTATAACATGTGGAGCTGCAACAGTGGCACTTTTCCAGTTTACGCTGAAGCAGGTTGATAATACAGAAGGGTATGTGTTCAGATCATTCCGCAGAGCTTTTGTGCAGAATTTCAGGCAGGCTACGCTGCTCTGGCTGTCGTTCCTTGCCGGATGTGTTTTTTTCGTGTGTGATTTCCGTGCTTTACTTTTTTATCATATGCCACCACTCTTCCGTGTCATTGTATTTGCGGTTGCCGTGAGCCTTGCTTTCCTTTTTTCTGTCATGTTCTGTTATGCTTTCCCGGTACTCGCCTGTTTCAAAGTGTCTGTCCGTAAAGCTCTCGGTAATGGGCTGGTGATGGCTTTCCAGCATGTCGGGCGGACTTTCTGCATCCTTGCAGTGTATATGTTTTTCATCTGGCTGGCATATCTGCGCCCGCTGTTTACACCGCTTTTTTTTGCACTTGCTCTTTTTTCAGCGGCATATCTGTTCCGCCGTATTTTTAACGGTTATCTGTCCGATGGGAGAGACACTAAAAACACTGAGCATGACCGTAATTCTTAATCAGTTTTTCCGCAGATCAATACGATCACAGTTTTACCGGCA
>DCFS01000039.1:5843-7783 GCA_002319875.1 Treponema sp. UBA1798
ATATGTTATGGTATGCTGTTCCCTGTCCTTATGTTCCAGTTTCGCCTGCATGAGTGAAAACGCACTCTGTCCCCGCTGATTGATAAAATGGTCTATGGTCGTCAGTGATACGCCGCTGAACTGCGATGGGTAAACATTGTCGAATCCGCAGACACTGAAATCTTCAGGGATATGGAAGCCCTCTTCAATAATTTCGTCGATTACTCCGTATGCTACCATATCGTTGATGGCAACAATGGCTGTTACGTCGTCGTGCAGCTGGATACATTTTTTTGCAAGCATTTTTCCGGTTTGATGCTCGATTTCAACAGTTGAAAGCTCGCGGAGCGGGTCGACCTCGCTGGTAAGCAGCGAAACAGTACCTTCGGGACACAGACTCTTATAGCTTTCGCACAGTCCTTTATACCGCAGGACACGCGAACTGTGCTGTTTATTCAATGATGTCGATACGTAACATACGTGCCGGTGTCCGAGTGTTATGAGGTGCTTGCCCATCTGATAGCCTGCATCGAAATTATTCACTTCTACGGTATCAAGCTGCAGAGCATCCTGCTTGTCGCCGACCGTAACAACAGGAAGTGTTTCTGCAATGGTATCGGCAAGCTCCGGCTGCTGCGGGATCATCGAGAATATCAGTCCCCGTACGGCAGGATTGTTTGCGAATGCCATAATTTTTTTTTCCCGTTCGATATTCCAGTAGGTATTAAATATAATCGTCGTATAGCCGTTTTTTTCTGCTTCCAGTTCCATGCCCTGCAGCAGCGTTGCATAATAGGGATTGATAACAGAGGGACAGACGATAACGATAATGCCATCTTTATCCGTACCGTGTTTCGCCTTGTAGCCGGTTTCATGGGCAATAGCGTATACATTGTCTCTCGTTTCCTGAGAAAAACGGGAAAGTTTTTTACCGGAGAGAATCATCGAAACTGCTGCGGTTGAAATATGTGCTTTCGCCGCAATATCCTGTAATGTCGTTTTTTTGTTCATAATTTATTAACTAAAATTTAACACCATAATTATGAAATTGCAATTAAAATTTGACAACCTGTTTATTCAGATTTATTATTTATCAGAAATTACAATAAAACTAAAGGATTGTTAAATGCTTAATTTTGTTGAATTATTTCGGTAAGGAGGCATTATGAAGAAGTTGTTACATAAGGGACGCCTGCTGTTTGCTGCGGGATTGCTTATGGGGGGAACCTTATCCGCCGTACCTGCAAAGTATGCAGTAGATGCACCGATTGAAATTGTGTGGTGGCACGCGCTGGAGAATCAGTATTCCGGTCTTGTTAAGGAAGTTGTCGATAATTTTAACAGGAGCCAGAAACTGATTACGGTGAAGGCTGAATATATCGGTGATTATGCTACGGTAAACCAGTCTCTGGTAGCGGCACAGGCTGCAGGAAGCGGCCTGCCTGCCGTTGTCGTTGCCAATACTCCTTATGTCGCGCAGTATGGTGCAGGCGGACTTTGTGAAGATCTTACTCCATACATCAAGGCAACCGGTTTTGATGCCGGAGATTTTGGTGAAGGTATGATTAAGGCTTCTGCATATAACGGGAAACAGGTATCTCTGCCATTCCTCATTTCTACGCAGGTCATGTACTATAACAAGACTATGGCAAAAGCAAAAGGTGTGGAAATCCCTGCACAGTTCAAGGATATGGGGCAGTTCCTTGCAAAAGTCAGCGAAGTTAATTCTGACGGAACAACAAAGGTATGGGGAACGATTATACCGGGTTGGGATCAGTGGTACTTCGAAACTTTTTTCCTGAATAACGGTGTCAATATTGTCAACAGGGATGGAACGTCTACCGATCTCGGCGGCAGCCAGTCGCTGTATACGACAAAAGCTATGGGGGACTGGATCAATAAAGGCTATGCGTATTTTGCGGTTGGAAAGGATGCGTCTTCGCAGATGAGACAGACTTTTA
>DCFS01000167.1 GCA_002319875.1 Treponema sp. UBA1798
ATAAAACCCGTGTATGCTCGAATGGTTCTGGCTGCAATGGGTAAATTTTTCGAGATTCCTGCGCACCTGGCTGCACGCTATGTTCAGCGCATCTTTTATTTCCGATTCAGATATAAGCGGTTTACCCTTAAAAACAGAAAGCACGGCAGCCTACCCCTTTATTCCGGAAGAAGCAATTCCTTCCACAAAGAATTTCTGAAGGGACAAAAATACGACAAGCACCGGAATGAGAACAACGACGCTTGCAGCCATAATCAGGCCATAGTCCGACGAATACTGGGTGATAAACATACGCAGTCCTATCTGTATTGTTTTCAGTTCCGTCCTGGTCAGATAGATCATCGGTCCCAGGAAATCATTCCAGGTTCCGACAAATGCAAAAATGAGCAGGGTGGAAAGGGCCGGTTTTGAAAGAGGCACCATGATTTTTCCCCATATCTGATATTCGTTCATGCCGTCAATACGTGCGGCTTCACAGAGTTCGTCAGGTATGGACTGATAGAACTGCCTCATGAGAAAGACCCCGAATGCGGAAAAAGCCTGGAGACAGATAATAGCCAGGTGTGTGTTGTTCAGATGAAAACCGCGCATCATGATAAACTGAGGAACCATGTATACCTGCCACGGCATTGCGATCGTAGAGATATAGCACAGAAAAAATGTATTCTTAAATTTAAAATCGAGTTTTGCGAAAGCATATGCTGCAAAACTGGAAGTAAGCATCTGCAGAAACGTAACAATAACCGTAAGTTTAGCAGTATTGAAAATAAACAAACCAAGTGGGATAGTCTGCCAGATCTCCCGGTAATTGGACCACCTCGGATTTTTCGGAATCCATTCTATCGGAAATTTAAATACGTCCTTATCCAGTTTCAGCGATGATGAAAGCATCCAGACAAAAGGGATAAGCGTAAGCAATGCGGCAACGACCAGAAAAAAAAACACGAACGTTTTCCACACCGCAGTCCCTGTACGGGAAGATTTTGAAAAATTATATATTGGCATATCTTTTTTCTCCATGGAACTGGATAAGCGTCACAACAAGTACAAGCAAAAAAAGTACCATAGCTACTGCGCTTGCATATCCAAGATCCCAGTCGATAAATGCGGTATTATAAATATGATAAACCAGAACGAGCGTCGCCGTCCCCGGGCCTGCCTGTGTTATCATGTAAATCTGATCATAAACCTTAAAACTCTGTATCGTCAGCATGACCACGACAAAGAAAGTGGTAGGCCTGAGCTGCGGTACCGTAACGTATCTGAATTGTTGCCATTTACTTGCACCGTCAAGGGTTGCAGCTTCATACAGCTGAGAACTGATGCCCTGCAGGCCGGCAAGATAGATAATCATATAATAGCCTGTATTTTTCCATACGCTGAACAATATGACGGTAAACAGCGCCCAGTGTTTATCCGCAGCCCAACGCGGCAGTTTGTCGTCGGGAACACCGCAAAAAGCAAGAAGCTGATTCACGGGACCTTTATCCGGGTTAAAAAGCATATTCCAGACAACCGCTACGGCTACCAGAGATGCTACGTAAGGAAAAAAGTTCACGGTACGGAAAAAATTCCGTCCGAATATTTTCTGATTAAGCAGAACTGCCAGAAAAAGAGAACTGATGACGGTAAAAGGGACTACTGCCGCACAGTATATAAGGGTATTTTTTAATGCGACCAGAAACAGGTTATCCGTTATAAGGTCTTTGAAATTTTTCATTCCGATAAAAGTGATCGGACCTGAACCGTTCCACTTCGTAAACGCAAGATATACTGCAAATATGATCGGTCCAAGCGTAAAAACGGCAAAACCGAGAAAATTCGGCAGAATAAAACTGTAAGCGACAATGTTTTCTCTGATTTTGCGCCGCTTTGATGATCCTACGGACATTTCCGCTGTCATGGCTGCCTCCTGTAAAAAATCTGCCGGCCTGATCACTCCGGATCCGGCCGGCATTCTGTTCGCTGATAAAATCGCGATAACTTGAACCGCTTTCAAAAGTCTGTTACTTTCGAAAACGCCTCACTTAATCAGTATTTCCTTAGTTCTTGGTCAGAATATCAGAAACATCCTTGTTCATCTGCGCTATGCCATCGTCGAGAGAACAGTTCAGCGTCATAATATTATCATGTGAACGGTTCAAGGCGGCATCTATCTGAGGAGCTTTACCACTGTATGCAATTTCAAGGTAGATTTTTGAACTTTTCAACGCTTCACGGCTGTTGGCATCCTGCGGGAACCCTTTCATACCGGCAAGAATCCCGGCCATTTTGTCATTCAGTATTCCCGGGTAATTACCGGTTTTAGCAAGAATTTCTGCACCTTTTTCACCGGTAAGGAATGTTACAAACTCAGCAGCTTCCTTCGAGTGCTTGGATGCTGTACTGATACCCATACCGGTAAGTGTTCCGACTGTCGTTCCGGCTTTGACACCCTGAGCATGGGGCAGTCTTACGATACCCCAGTTCTTTACTTCGGTCTTCCCCTGAGCGATCTGATTTGAAAGCGTGGAAATAAACCATGACCCCATTTCCATCATTGCAACAGAGTTATTATAAAAGACACCGGAATAATGAGTACTCGTTGTCTTGAGCTGCGCATAATCCATGCAGATACCGTCTTTCTGCTCATCAAGAACTCTCTGGTAATACGGCTTCATAAAATCATAGGGCGGTGCAACCACAGTATGTTTTCCGTCGAGAATCGCTTTGCACTGGACGATGCTGCGCCATGTATGATAGTGAACCCCATACACTTTCGCGGAACCGGAACCTGACGTCATCTTGCGTGCAAGAGCGTCGTACTGATCCCATGTCATATCATTCGCCGGATATGCGACACCGGCTTTATCGAACAAGTCCTTATTATAATAAACAATACGGAAATCGCTTCTGAACGGCAGTTCATACAGTTTACCGTCAACGGTCATCTGCTCTGCAGCACCGCTATACGCTCCAATATCTATTTTGTTTGTTTTTATGATATCATTGAGTGAAAGCAGCTGTCCTGCTTTCACAAGCGTTGCATATCCCGGAATGTCTTTGATAGTAACGACATCGATCGACGAATCTCCGCCGGTAAGCTGGGTGCTCAGCATCGTCTGATAATCGGTAGATCCTAAATCAAGCGGTTCAACTTTGATATCAGGATGTTCTGCCTGAAAGGCGTCTATAAGCGGCTTGTAATATACGGTCTGGGCATAATCCCAGAGAGCCCATTTCAAAGTGACCGGACCTTTCGATGCCGGAGCTTCCGTCTGTCCGTTTCCGAAAACCATCACGGCGGAAAGCGCAAGCGCCAGAGCAGCGCAAACTGTTTTTTTCATAAAATAATCCTCCTGTAAAGTTTCTGATGAAAAGTATGTTTCCACAGCCTTATAGTAAAACCTGAACATACAAAAGAACATACAAAAATCTGCAAAAAAATATTCAATTTTTATTTCAATGAAAAAACGAAAAAAATTAAATATCTCATCAGTATATATTGTATGGACAGAGTCTGTTTTCACCGCTAGGCTGAGTAATTATGGAACACTCTGTACAGAATTTTGTCGATGATATTCATAACGACGATTACTACCGGAATTATCTTGAACCGGAATATACCGCCGCTTCAATGATATGTGATGCAGGCAGGGAAACGGAAAAACTCGACGGTCTGTGGAATTTTTCTCCGGACCAGTATGATTACTGCCTGCGCGGTAAATGGTATGAAGAACAACACTTTGATGATAAAGGCCTTTCCCTTCCTGCTGACTATGATTTTGAAGACTGGGAAAAAATCAAAGTCCCGGGTGTATGGAACACGCAGAAAAAAGAATATTTTTATTATGAAGGTCCCGGCATCTATACGCGGACCTTCCAGTACAGAAACCACGGCGAAAAAAAAGTAATCCTGAAATGCGGGGCCGTGTATTACAGCGCGAAAGTGTTTCTGAACAGACAGTTCGTCGGCTTTCATAAAGGCGGTTCAACTCCGTTTTATATAGATATAACAAAGTATCTCTGCCCTGAAAACAGAATCATAATCATCGCGGACAACACGCGTCGGCACACACAACTGCCATCGGTGAATACTGACTGGTTCAATTATGGTGGAATTACAAGATCTGTAGAACTTATAAGGCTGCCGGAACTGTACATAAAGGATTTTTCAATTTCCCTTGTTAAGGGAACTGCGGATAAGGTTGCCGGGTATATAACAGCGGATTCTGCCGGATCGTCCACAGTAAAACAGGAATCTGCTACAGCACATATTATAGTCAAGGAACTCGGCATCTGCCTTGAAGTTTCGCTGACAGGGGAATCAGACGGACTTCTGCATGGAAATTTTTCATTCAAGGCACCGTTAATCCTGTGGAGTCCTGATACGCCCAAACTGTATGCTGTTGATGTTTCTGCCGGTACCGATCATATCTGCGAGAATATCGGTTTCAGGAGTATTGAAGTCCGCGGACAGCATATATACCTGAACGGGAAAGCCCTGTATCTCAACGGAGTAAGTGCACACGAAGAAAGCGCTGAAAACGGGAAAGCGGTTACGGAAGAAGAGATAACTGAAAACTTCCGGATTGCAAAAGAAATGGGATGTAATTTCATGAGACTTGCACACTATCCCCACAGCGAAAACGCAGCACGGATAGCAGACCGTATGGGAATACTGCTCTGGGAAGAAATTCCTGTCTACTGGCTCATAGCCTTTGAAAATCAGGAAACATACTCTGATGCTGAAAACCAGCTTACGGAACTTATCCGGCGCGACAAAAACCGTGCAAGCGTTATAATCTGGTCGGTAGGAAATGAAAACCCGGATACGGACGCACGGCTGTCATTTATGAGCAGGCTTGCACAGCTTGCCAAAAAGCTTGACCCGGACAGGCTCATCTCCGCAGCCTGCCTTGTGGATACCGTACACCTTAAAATAGCAGACCGGCTTGAACAGTACCTCGATGTCATAGGACTCAATGAGTATTATGGCTGGTATAACCCTGATTTTGAAAAACTTCCCCTGCTTATGAACAACTCAAACCCGGCAAAGCCTGTCATAATCAGCGAGTTCGGAGCTGACGCCATGAGCGGGACATACGGAACGACGGATGAAAAAGGGACTGAAAATTGTCAGGAATACATTTACAAACGGCAGACAGAACTTTTCAGCCGTATACCGTATATTCAGGGTACAACTCCCTGGATATTATTCGACTTCCGCACTCCCCGCCGGATGAGCAGATACCAGCATGGGCGCAATACGAAAGGCCTGCTGTCTGCAGACAAAAAACACAGGAAACTGGCTTTCTATGTAATGCAGGAGTTCTACCGTAAACGCGGTACCACTCCTGAGCTATAGATTCTTCAGGCGTATCCGGAACATGTTCCGGATACGCCTTTTTTGTGTATTACTCAGCTTCCTTCCCGAACACTTCAATCTGTGTCAGTGCGGGGAAAGGTGACGGATCATCTTTGTCCTGTACCAGCTTTCCCAGCTTCAGTCCGCTGATAATTTTTACAGGGAATGTCCAGACATGAGGTTCTTCACTTTTCTCCATGTAAAGCTTTAGCACAGACCCATCCGAAAAGCAGGCTTCCGCCTGCGTCCAGTAATTGTCATGGGGAAAATCCGAGCGGGTTACAAGGACGAGTTTATCAACCGTAACCATCCGCCCGAAGTCAAGTGTCAGTTCTGCAGAAGGGTCTTTGTTGATACCCCACGATTCATACGGCCAGTTTCCATGTTTCCGGTTTTCCGTATTTCCGTCTATGGCATTACGCGCTGCGAATACAGACTCTCCGCGTGTTTCAATATTTGCCGAAACATGGGGAAAACAGGCTGTGTTTGAAGCTGTATCATGACTGTTGCATGCCAGATTCCGGTACAAAGCGCATTCTTCAGCTGTTGCCAGACGGGCTCGGAGCAGATGTACGGGACCGGCAAAAGTTTTGGGATTATACGAAAACCGCTTCTCACCAAACGGGATTTTATACACAAATTCGGTTTGTTTCATATACACCAGCGCCGGCTCAAGCACATCATCCAGCTGAATCAGGAGAAATGAATTTTCAGGCGATTCCAGTGCGATTATATCACCTTCGTTATATTCTGCTGAATAAACAAGATTAACGCTGCCATTACCCTTTTCACAGGCAAGTATACCGCCGCCTGCATTACATATCTTTATACCAATCCGGTTCATGTCTGGAATTGTAACACATGGTACACCTTTCTTCTATATCAGATTATACGGTTTCAAAAAAGGAAAACTTGACTTATTATGACAGGCGGTCGATACTTAATGCATTAGGAATATCTGAGTATGAGGAGCATGTGTATGGCCGATGAAATGTATAACCAGAAAATAAAAACGGATGCAGCATTACATTCTGCTTCTCCGGCGGAACTCCAGCCTGAGATCCGGAAAAAAGGAAAGCTTGTCTGGTTTTTTACCGCGGCCCTCGGAATGCTGATCGTAACACTTAACGTTCTGCAAATTATTGTTATGTCATACAATACGAAAAAATCCGTAGAAAAGAGCTACATAGCCGACTGCCGTCAGATAGCCGATACCCACAGTCAGGCAATCAGCAACAAACTCGACAGTTATATGAAGCAGATGTACCAGTATACAAAAGCTGACATCGTACAGACGGAAAGTACCGTACAGATCGTAAGCTGGCTTACCGCGCATTCCGGTATCCGCAGTTCCGATTTCGATTATATTCTGTATTGCGGCGAAGACGGAAAAGCGTATACGGATATCGGAGCTACAGCAGATATCAGCAGCAGGCCGTATTTCAAGGCCGTCATGCAGCAGGGAAAAGATGAATATATCGACGATCCTGTTATTTCGCAGACGACAGGTAAACCGGTAATCCACATTACGCAGGCGGTTAAAGCCGGCGGAAAAACGATCGGTTTCTTTGCCGGGGTCGTAAACCTGTCAGATATACAGGAATCAATTGCAGATGTAAAAATAGGGAACGCCGGATATGCCTGGATGCTTGCAAGCGACGGTACGGTTATAGCCCATCCGGACAGCGATCTTTTAATGAATAAAAACTTTATCACCGGCAATGCTTCCGATCATAAGGATATAGCAGAACTTGCAGGAAAAATGTGCG
>DCFS01000016.1 GCA_002319875.1 Treponema sp. UBA1798
ATTCGCCCGGACGTACAAGCGTACGGAGCGGTCCCTTCACATCGTACAGGCAGGTAAGCCCTATTACCGACAGATCTGCAACACAGCAAGTCATAAGCTGTCGTGCCGGAGAAAAAGTCCCCGGTTCGAATATTGACGGATCCATTACGACCTGTCCCTGCATGCTTATCGTCCAGCCAGTATACAGCTGGATATGTTCCGCTATTTCGGTAATCCAGCCGGCCATATCGGCATCGCTTATAATGATCTTTCTATCCTCAGGGTAGTATCCCTCAAGGGTTTTACCGGCATCAGTTTTCAACGTATGCGCAGCCGGTATACTGGTATTTTGAGCAGACAGCGGGCAGGCGGCCTTTTCCTCTTCGGCAATCCGGCTGTCCGGGTATTTTTTTATCAGCGCCTTTACTCCGTCTTCTGTCACAGTACCGGTAACAGGCTGAAGGTTTGTATATTCGGCAGGACTTATCCACGCGGTCGTATTCCTTTTGCTGAAAACCGAAATCTCCACCAGAACCGCTACCATACAGAATACCGCTAAAGGCAGAAAACCAGTAGATCCGGGAAGTCCGTTTCCTACCTGATATCCGAAACCGCACAATACATAGACATCCTGAAGAGACCACAGCAGGAACAAAAAACCGGTTCCCGCAATAAAAGGCGTCAGACGGTGAACGACAAAATACCGGCTCATACCATCGACTGAAATCCGAACCAGAAGTAACCCAAGAAGGCCGAACATACTTGCTTCAACAATTACAGTTATCAATTGCCTGTTGCTTTTCATAACAGAGGAATTCCTCCGTTGGCAGATGCGACCGTCAACATGACAAAGAAACAAATGGTAAACGTTGTTATTGCCATTCTGGCTGCCAGCCGGGGAGAACACATTCCGCTTAATAGTATCGTATTTTTAATATCCATCATCGGACCGAAAACGAGGAATGCCAGTTGGGCAACCGGCGGAAGATTCTTTCCGATAACAGAACAGATGACCGCATCTGATGTTGAACATAGAGAAAGGCAGTATGCAAGTCCCATCATGATCAGAATTAACGATATCTGATTTCCATTCGCGTCCAGTACCGGATTTCGTAAAAAACTGCCGTATATACCCGATCCGTTATGGTTCATCCATACCTGAAAAGCGGTAGCCAGCGCGATACCGGTCGTCTGCCAGATACCCGTTTCAAGAAATTCACGCCGGCTGCGTATCAGTACTGCCGAGAGCTTTCCGGACAATGAAAATTTCCCGGTAAAAAGACAGCTGCTGTTTTCTTTCTGTACACGGAAACGATATTTTTCTGAGTACTGCGTTTTCCGTCCGGTACCGGTAAATGTCAGTGCTGTGAGAACAGAACAGATCATCCCCAGTAGCGTTCTTGAAATCACAATCCGCAGATTTCCATTGTATGCATACCAGGTAGAAAGCATAACAACGGGATTAACGACAGGTGCTGCCGTAAGAAAAGCAGCCGCCGCAGGAAACGGAATGCCCTTTTTAACAAGAGTCCGGTAAACAGGAACAGAAGCACAGTCACAGACGGGCAGAAAAAAACCGCCGACAATACCGAAAGCAATTCCTGCAAAGATATTCCGGGGAAATATACGCTGAAGAAAGCCATCGGGGATAAAAACAGACATGGCAGCAGAAAACAGAATACCAAGTACAAGAAACGGTACGGCTTCCAGCCAGGTTCCGGTAAAAATGTTCAGTGCATACACAGTGATCCGCTCCTTTACCAGTAAATATGCAAACAATTTGCATAAGTGTTATAGGAAGTATACGCTTATTTGTCAAGGAAACAATCACTCTCCGTCAGACCTCTTGTATAAAAAACAAAATATCCGTAGTATGCGGATTATGAATCTATCTGCAAAACTGAAACGAGCCCTGCTTCTGTCTATTTTGTCTGTCGCGGTTCCACTACAGCTTTGTGCCCATCCGCATGTATTTATCAAAAACAGCGTCAATTTTGTCTGGAATGACAGCGGAAATCTGCAGGGCGCATATCTTACCTGGTCTTTCGACCGTTTTTTCAGTTCTGATATCATCAAATGGCTTGATACGGATCATGACGGAACTTTCAGCGCAAAAGAAAGTGAGAGTGTTTACAATCATGCGTTTATAAATCTGAGACATTATTATTATTACACTTTTATCCGGCAGGGAAAAACGCGGACAAATCCTCCAAAGGTAAGCGATTTCCATGCAACACAGAAAGAAGGCATTATGACCTACCGTTTTTTCATAGACCTTTCATCGTATAAGGGCAGAGATCTGTATCTGGCCGTTTACGATTACACCTATTTCTGTGATATTGAGTACCCGGATAACTGCGTCAGCTTCACCTGTCCTGATACGATTCATCCTGTATACAAAATAGCGGAAAACAAACAATATCCTGTCTATTACGATCCGCTCAGTCCGGCCACGGATACATCTGTTTATTACAAATGGGCTCCCGGGCTGCAGACCTATTATCCGAGGGAGATACATTTGACATGGTAAAAACACGATACTCAGTAATACCTGTGCTTCTTGCTACTCTTTTCTGCTGCACTATGCTTGGAGCAAATCCGTTCTTCAGCGATAACAGCACAAATGAAGCCACCGATCCTCAAAAGCAGGAAAGTACACTGGGTTCCGGAAAAAAACAGGCAGCAAAAGAATTGCTGCCTGTCAGAATCGGGCAACAGAACAGAGAAATACTTGCTGTTCAAAACCGGATCCAGGAAAAAATGGGTAATCTGTTGTATAACCTGAAAAATGGAAAGGAACCTCCCGGTATTATTTTAACCATACTGTTTGCAGCATTTCTGTATGGTATGCTGCACGCGCTTGGCCCCGGTCACCGGAAAACAGTTGTATTTTCATTGTATATAGTCCGTAAGGCGCCATGGTGGGAACCGGCTATGACAGCCTTTATACTTGCCATGCTGCACGGAATTTCAGCGATTGTATATATGTCCCTTATAAGCGGGATAGCCGGTTCGATTGCACAATCTGCAGACAAAGCGACAATCCTTGCAGAAGGTTATTCTTTTGCAGCCATCATCCTGGCGACACTTATTCTTATGGGAAAGGAGACCGCGGAATTCTGCAGAAAAAAACCGGAAAAAAATAACGGCAAACCTGAAAGCAGTCATGTAGCACGTCTTCTTCCGTTTCTGATAACCGGCGTCTATCCCTGTCCCGGGGCAATCCTTATTCTGGCATTCTGTTATTCGATCGGTATCCGGGGACTGGGAAATATCTGTATTCTTTCAATGTCACTGGGAATGGTTATTCCAGTAATGGCAGTCGCGTACCTCGCGTGGAGCGGACGTGAAGGACTGTTCAATATGCTGCGGCGGAAAGAAGGTACAGCAGAAAACCTTTCCTTCGGCATTGAAATGGGAGGATATGTTCTGATGCTTGTCTGTTCGCTGTACATCGCATGGCCGTTTCTTTACAGCCTGTTCCATTCTGTATGAAGTAAAACTTCACTATACGCAAGCATAGCCGCACCGGCACCATGCCGGTCATCATCGGCCTGCTTTTCCGAAAGATAATAGGCAGGGCTGCCATCCCTGTCAGTACGATTATCAGGACCAGGTCCAAGACCGGCACTTGCACAGATATGCGTAAGATGTATTCCCATAAGACCTTTTTTCAAGCTGATATGTGTCAGCGCATTCCACATATTCAACGCCGGCTCAATAAATGTATCAGGCAGCATACCAAGCCGGACTCCCTTAAGGATGCTGTAGACAGCCATAGCCGTACCGGAAGTTTCCGGATAGTTTCCGGACAAATCAGCGCGGTCAACAAGCTGTAGCAGCATACCACTGGAAGCATCCGTATATGGCAGCAAACCTTCTGCCGCCTCCCTCAATAAAACAGCAAGAACATCCGCCTCCCCTGTTTTCCCATGCAGGATTCCATATGTGTCCACAAGAGCCATTAAAAACCAGCCTTCTGCACGGAGCCAGACACAGGGACTGAGCCCGGAGACCGGATCAGCCCACAGTGCCTGTCTGTTTTCATCCCATGCATGTAAATACAGCCTTTTTTTGTCTGACCACAGCAGTCGCCTTACTTCTTTGAACTGATGAATAATTTCAGTATATTCATGGGAACCATATCCGGCTTCCCATGCTGCATAAAAGGGCAGAGACATATACAGTCCGTCAAGCCAGACCTGATGGGGATAGATATCTTTATGCCAGAAGTTACCCGTAGCGGTACGCGGATATGAGTCAAGCGTTTTTCTTGCATATTCAGCAGCGCATAGATATTTTTTATCAGCAAAAAGTTCATAAAGCAGCAGAAGTGACTTGGCAAAACTGATCTTGTCCAGATTATATTCGTGATCTTTCCAGTTAACGACACATCCATCGCTCTTCAGTAAATAATGTGCAGCCGCCATCTGTATCTGTCTGAAATATTCTTTTTCCGTAATCTGATACAAACGAGCTGCTCCAAGCAAACAAAGATCATCTTTATAATTCCATGAATCTGACTGTAACGACTCCGGAAAGCAATCGGTTATAAACCATTTGAAATATTCATCCCACATAAAAACAACTCCATTTTTAATTACGGGCAGAAAAAAATCTGCAACGCAACT
>DCFS01000298.1 GCA_002319875.1 Treponema sp. UBA1798
TAAAAAAACCACAGCCGCTAAACAGCAGCTGTGGTTTTGCATGTATTACCGGCAAAAAAAAGCTGTTACTCTTCAGGAGAAAAATCTTCAGGATATTCAGCCGTATGGTATACATTCTGGACATCATCGTCCTCTTCCAACCGGTCAATAAGTTTCTGGACTTTTGCCGCTGTTCCTGCATCTACAGGAACATAGGTTTCAGGAATCATTCCGATTTCAGCAGACATCGATTCATAGCCCTTATTTTGCAAAGCTTCAAGTACTGCAGTAAAATTAACAGGATCTGTCGTTACACTGATAACGCCATCTTCCGTATTGATATCTTCAGCACCTGCATCAAGAGCCGTCTCCATGATATCATCTTCCTTCACCATTTCAGCATCATACACAATAGAACCGCAACGTTTGAACATTCTGCTTACGGAACCGTTCACGCCGAGATTGCCTCCGTTCTTTGCAAAAATATTGCGGACATCAGCAGCAGCACGATTCTTGTTATCTGTAAGGACTTCCACCATAACAGCAACACCACCGGGAGCATATCCTTCATAAACAAGTTCTTCAAAAATCTTTCCGCCCAGCTCACCGGTACCTTTTTTTATAGCACGTTCAATATTATCTTTCGGCATATTTGAAGCACGGGCTTTTAATACGGCGGTACGAAGTCTTGGATTTGAATTGATATCACCGCCACCCATACGGGCAGCTATAGAAATTTCTTTGATAAATTTGGTAAACATCTGGCCACGTTTTGCATCAGCGAGACCTTTTGCGTGTTTAATGGTCGCCCATTTACTATGTCCTGACATGGGAACTCCTTAACAATAAAACAGATTGTAAATAAAATAATATCATATTTTATAACAAAATGTCAATATAATGACAGATTTCCCGTACCAAAGAGTCTTGCATTTTATCGTAATTCAGCTACAATTATACCGTGATTATAGCTGAAATCGGTACTTCTCATGAAGGTTCTGTACAAAAAGCGGAACAACTCATCATTGCTGCTGCGAAGGCGGGCGCGGACGCTGCAAAATTTCAATGGGTATATGCGGACGAAATCCTGCATCCTGAAACCGGTTTTGTAAGATTACCGGGAGGAAATATTTCCCTGTATGAACGATTCAGACAGCTGGAAGTTTCTTCCTTATTTTATTCACAGGTATTGGAATTTACTCATGCACATCAAATGCTGTTCATCAGTTCTCCATTCGGACTGAAAAGCCTCTCGGAACTTCTTTCCATTCATCCTGATGCCGTAAAAATAGCTTCTCCTGAACTGAATCATTTTCCCATGCTCAAAGCTCTGTCGGAGTTCCGTAAATCAGAAAAAAACTCTGGGAAAAATCCTGTACCTGTAATAATATCCACCGGAGTTTCAAAGCTCGGTGATATTGAAAAAGCTCTCGATATACTTGGAACAGAAAATGTCACCCTGCTCCACTGTATAACCTGTTATCCTGCTCCGGAAACAGAATACAATCTCCGTATACTTCAATCTCTGCGCAGCATTTTTGGTGTTCCGACAGGGATAAGCGACCATAGCCTTGATCCGGTACTTGTTCCCTGCCTTGCTGCAGCCATGGGCAGTGAGGTTACCGAAAAACATATTACATTAAGCAGACAGTCAGCGGGTCTCGATGATCCGGTCGCACTGGAACCGGATCAATTTGCCCATATGGTACATGGTATCAGACAATGTGAGGCTGCTATACGTCATTATGGCAGTATCTGTGGTACAGAAAAGATTACGGAACAGATGATACGGGAATATGGCAGGGAAAAAGTAGAAACGGTGCTTGGTAACGGCACCAAAAAGCTTGCATTGTCGGAAGCTGCAAATTACGGAAGGACAAACAGATCACTTCATTTCATGCACGCAATGAAATCAGGTTCCATTATAAGCAGTCAGGATATAGCAGTATTGCGTACCGAAAAGATACTTACGCCGGGCATTACCCCTGATTTCCTTGAAACAGTTATCGGAGCAAAGCTCACCAGAGATGTAACATCCGGTAGCGGTGTCCAGTGGAAAGATCTACTGTGAAACAAACTCGTATATTTTTCTGAGTCCTGTCAAAGTCAATTCCTTATCCACCCGTTCAAAAATATCCGTTATCGGTTGCAGCATACTATTAAGACCTCCTGTTGCAATTACATGAATACGGGAAGCGTTGCAGTGTCGTTTTAACGCAAGATCGTTTTTCATCCGGTTAATTAGTCCCTCAACAAGACTTTTATATCCAAGTACGATTCCTGCCTGAATTGATTCAACCGTATTCATTCCAAGACTTGAGGCCGGCACTTCAAGAGGAACAGACGGTAACTGGGCAGTATTCATATAAAGGGATTTCAATGCAGTACCGATTCCGGGAGAAATCGCTATCCCCTCTATCATTCCATCATCAGCAACTGCAATAAAAGAAAGAGCCGTTCCAAAATCAACGATGATACAGGCCTCTTCATATATACACCAGGCGGCCACTGCATCACAAAGAAGATCTGTTCCTATTTCATGTTCTACCGGTTGAGGCACGCCAACCGGTAGCTTCCTGTACATTGAAGGGCTGACTATAAGCGGCTTTTTTCCCGTCAAACGCTGGGTAACCGTTATAAACGGCCCGATAAGAGGCGGAACTACAGAACTTAAAACAGACGATTTTATCAAAGACACATCTACTTCTGCATGATGGAAAAGAGAACTGAGCATTGAAAAATATTCATCACCTGTACGGGTGATATCTGTGGACAGTCTCCACTCCTGCCGGATTTCTTCACCGTCAAACAAAGCTGTTTTAATATTCGTATTTCCTATGTCAAAAGCAAGCAGCAATTGTTTTTTTCTCCTTTTTCAGATAGTATAACAATATGGATACACTCA